>JAOZLN010000139.1 GCA_029934845.1 Candidatus Sabulitectum sp. | reverse complement strand
TGATGGACAAACACAATGACATGAATGCCATGCTTGATCTTATGACATTTCCAGCAGACAGACCCAGTTTTTACATGCTCAATGTGGGAGAGACTCATTACCCGTATGCAAGACCCACAGAGGCTCAGAATAGCTGGCCAAGAATAAGCGGTGTTCATGGTGTATTCAAGCATCTTGATGATCATGTTGTTGACGGATGTATTGAAGAGAGTACAACAGGAGAAAAACAGTTTTTTGATCAGAAGGAAATGGATATGCTGAAAGCAAGGCAGATAGATACTGTCAGATATCTTGATTCCGTGTTTGAGAGACTCTTCGATATCGTTCCAGAAAATACCTGGATAACTGTTACCGCAGATCACGGGGAACTTTTTGGAGAGGAAGGGTATTTTGGACATGGACCGATTTACTCGAAAAAAGTATTCCAGGTACCATTCCTGGAAGGGAAAATACGCTAAGGATAAGGAGCATGATGTCAGAACAGAAAACCATGAAATTCAAGGCCGAGACCAAAAAGGTGCTTGATCTTGTTATCCACAGTCTTTACTCCAACAAGGACATATTTCTTCGTGAACTCGTCTCTAATTCATCTGATGCAATTGACAGATTAAGATATCTTGCCCTGGATGACCCTGATCTTCTTGGGGAAGGATTCACACCTGAAATAGTGATCAGTGCAGATAAAGAAGCAGGAACATTTACCATTACCGATAACGGTATTGGTATGAATGCAGAGGATCTGGAGAACAATCTGGGAACAGTTGCATCATCGGGAACACTTAAGTTTCTGGAGGATGCTGCATCCAATGCTGTGCGTCCTGATCTTATCGGTCAGTTCGGTGTCGGTTTTTATTCTGCCTTTATGGTTGCAGACACGGTAACAGTCCGCAGTCGCAAGGCAGGGGAAGAAAAAGGCTGGATATGGCGCAGTGGAGATACCGACGGTTACACTATCGAATCTGCCGACAATCTTCCCGGGGGAACATCTATTGAGCTTGTCATGAAGGAAGATGCAAGTGAATACCTGGATACCTGGAAGATAGAGTCTCTAGTAAAACACTACTCTGACTTTGTGAGTAACCCTGTTTTCCTGGTAAAGGAAGAAAAAGATGATGAAGGGAACACAGAAGAAAAGACAAGCCAGATTAACACTGGAACTCCTGTGTGGCTTCGCTCACCCGCCGATGTTGATCAGGAGGAATACAACAGTTTTTACTCACATCTTACACATGATCACGCAGAGCCAATGGACAGATTCTGGTATCATGGCGAGGGAATAACCGAGTTCTATTCGCTTGTTTTTGTCCCTTCTTCAAGGGGTATGGACATAATGATTCCCGACAGAAGACCGGGTCTCAGCCTTTATGCCCGCAAAGTGATGATCATGGAGAGAGCAGAGAATATTCTGCCTTCATATCTGCATTTCCTTAGAGGAGTTGTGGAAAGCCCTGATGTTTCATTGAATGTATCCAGGGAGATCCTTCAGCAGGACAGGGTTCTGAAAACGGTGAACAAGGTTCTTACAAGAAAAATACTCGATCACTTCAGCGAGATGCTGGAACAGGATCGCGAGAAGTATGATAAATTCTTTGCTCTTTACGGTGATTTCATCAAAGAGGGAGTTTACTCTGATCACGAACGCAAAGAAGAACTTGCCTCACTGCTTCTGTTTGATACCTCAAAATCAGATGGGGTTAAATCTCTTACTGATATCGTGGAAGAATTGCCGGAAGATGGACAAGTCTTTTACCTTGGCGGAGCTTCCCTTGAGGAACTGAAGCGTTCTCCTCATCTGGAGGCAGCCGGTGACAACGATGTTATTCTTCTTCATGGGCCTGTTGATCTTCTGGCTGTGGAATCTCTTATGGAATTCAAAGGCAGAAAATTCACCAATATCGCCAGCGAAGCCAGCGACAAGGATATGTCCACAGAAGACAAGGATGTAAGAGACAAAGCTGAAAAAGAGCACTCAGATCTGGTTAACTCTATCAAGGAAATTCTTGGAGATAAAGTATCAGGTGTGAGATTCTCACCCAGACTCCGAGAGACGCCATGTATACTTGTAGCGGCACAGGATGATCCCGGCGAAATGATGAAGATGATGATGCGGGCCATGAACCAGGATGCACCTGAATCAAAGAGAATTCTTGAGCTTAACCCGGCTCACCCTGTGATTGCTTCACTTGAATCTCTCAATGGCATTGAAGGGTCAAAAGACGAATTCAACAAGAGGGTTGATATGCTTCTGGAGCTTGCCAGAGTTCTTTCCGGTTCCAGACCCGATGATCCAACCAGTTTCGGTAAGTTTGTAGCAGAGTTGATGAGCTGATTTTAAAATTTCTTTAACCGGGGAGTGTGAATGCAGTACCTTTTCATTGTTCTTGTGTCTGTACTCCCCGGTTTCGGGTGGCTGTGGTTCTTTTACAAAACCGATAAGTACGAACCGGAACCCAAAAAGCTGGTATTAAGAACTTTTCTCCTGGGTGTTTTCGTTGCAATTGCAATGGGAACAGCATTTGAAGGGTTGCCGTTTCCCTGGGGTCCTGCAAGATATTCGGCTGTGATATGGGCTCCGATCATTGAGGAGTCAGCCAAGTTCCTCATTGTATTCTGGACGATATTCTCAAACAAGAATTTCAACGAACCAATGGATGGCATTGTTTATGCCTCTTCGGCAGCACTGGGATTTGCAGCATGCGAGAACGCGTTCTATGTTTTCTCGAGCTGGCATGGAGGCAGCCCTGAAATGGGTGTGCTTACTCTTCTGGGGCGATCGGTCTTCAGCGTTCCCGGGCATGCGCTTTTCTCTGCATTCTTCGGAGCGGCGCTGGGCTACTCCAAGGGAAGAAAAGGCATGAAGCCCGTTCTTGCTGTTGTTGCAGGCCTTCTGCTTTCCATGGTTGCCCATGGTCTGTTTAACTGGCTCAGCATGGAGAACATTCTCGGAGGGCTTTCGTTCATTGTGTTCATGGCTCTTTTGTGGCGGGTTGTTTACAGGAAGCTTCTTATTCCTGCGCTGAACGCCTCACCTTTCAAAATAACAGATACTGAAAATAGACAGGAAGGTTAATGGGAAAGAAATTTACAGTTTTTTCTTTGAATGTTTCTCCAGAGAAGGGTACGGAAAAAAGTCCGGTTGATGCAGTAAAAGTAACCTCCGCCGGGTTTGAGAGTGATGCCCATTCCGGCAACTGGCACAGACAGATAAGTCTGCTGGATCAGGAAAGTGTTGTTGATTTTGCAGAAAGAAGCGGAATTGCAATCAATCCTGGAGATTTTGGAGAGAACATTACCACAGAGGGAATAGACATTACACTTTTAAAACCGGGTCGTTTAATAGATGGTTCTGACGGACTTCGTCTTGAGGTGACCCAGGTAGGAAAAGAATGTCACGGCGATGATTGTACCATCTATCAGAAGGTTGGCAAGTGCATTATGCCCAAAAGAGGAGTATTCTGCCGTGTGCTTTCCCCTGGACATTTGCACCGGGGTGATATACTTGAGCTTCTGGGAAAAGAATAAAAATGAAAGAAGGTTCCATGTCATTATTTAACGATTTGAAGGAGGCCATCACCAGAAACATTGGCAGGGTGATGGATGCAGGTGCCCAGTACAGTGATGCAAGATGGTATGAGGATGACAGCTCAGAGATGCTGATGCTTCTTGACGGTAACCTTGAAGGCAACGATACCACAGTTGAAAGTGGCCTTGGCGTACGGGTTCTTTACGGTGGAGCCTGGGGTTTTGCCGCTACAAGCCAGACTGCTGATGTGGATTCCTGTTTTGACAAGGCAATGGCCAATGCTATATCTGCCTCCATGCTTGTAAAGGTCAAGCTTGATATGGGGAAGAAGGACGGGCATACCGGCAGTTATACGTCTCCTTTCAAGGTCGATCCTATTGAAGTGAGTCTTTCCGACAAAGTGGATTTTCTAAAAGGTGTAGACGATTCTCTTACTGAAGACTGGATTCTTCGCAGAATGATACGGGTGCAGCTTCAGAGAATGATAATCCATTTCTGGAGCAGCGAGGGTACGTATACCCGGAAGAAACTTATCAATACTTTCGCTCACATGACCGCCATGGCTCTTGACTCGGACAGGCAGATGCAGAGGCGTTCCAAGACTCTTTTCTGTGAAACCGATGGCACCAGGGGCTGGGAAATGCTTACAAATCCTGCTCTCTGGAGCGGGCATGCTGAACGGGTAAAGAGTGAGCTTAAAGAGGTTCTGGCCGCCCCGGAACTTGACTTTGGTAACAGATCTGTAATTCTTTTACCAGGGCAGGGGCATCTTCAGCTTCACGAGACCATCGGACATCCGCTGGAGCTGGACAGGATACTGGGTTATGAGCTTTCCTATGCAGGTGGCAGTTTTGTTAATCTCGATTCGTTTGGAAAACTTAAGTACGGTTCCGATAAGCTCAATGTCAGTGCTTACGGTTCAATCGTTAACAGCCCCGGATCATTTGGATTTGATGCAGAAGGAACCCCGGAACGGGACTATCTTTTGATTGACAAGGGAATTCTTGTGAACTGCCTCACATCCAGAGCAATGATCAGTGAGGCTAACCAGAGGGCTGGAAAAGAAGTATTCACCGAAAGCGGTGGAGCAAGCAGATCAACTGCGTTTTACCGTGCTCCCATAGACAGAATGACAAATGTGAACATTCTTCCAGGAGATGACGGAACTCTTGAAGACATTATCGCCACCACCGAAGATGGAATTATTGTGGATAACCCCACAAGCTGGTCCATAGGTTCAAACCGTGAACACTTTCACTTTGGATGTGAGATCGCCTGGGAAGTTAAAAATGGAGAGATCACCCGCGTTCTCCGGAACCCTTCTTACCAGGGGCACACAATTGAGTTCTACAACAACCTGTCAGCCGTTGGAGATGAATCCTCCTGGATCGTAGAGCAGGTAGAGAACTGCGGCAAAGGGGAGCCTAACCAGGTAATGGAACTTGGTCACGGCCTTCCTGTGGTGAAATTTGACAATGTCATTTCCGGAGAAAGGAAGTAGATCATGATGAACAATGAACTTCGAAACATGATCACAGAGGCCAGAGGTATGGCAAAAAATAGCGGCATCAAGGCCTCTATTCACTACCATCACGAGAACAGTCATCTGATGAGGATCGGTAACAATTCCGTGAGCCTCAATACAAGTGAAGAACTTACAAGAATTGATATTGAAGTAATACAGGGCAGGAAAAAAGGTACACATACACATCTGGGTGAGATCAAATCTACAGAAGACCTTTTCAAGATGATTCAAATGGTATCAGAAAAGGCTGGAAGATCCGCAGAGATGGATTATGACCCGGCACTGACTGTAATTGAAGCCAGTGTGCAGACTGAAGCACAGTACGATGAAGCTCTTGAGAATCTTGACCCGTCTGTAAAAGAGCAGGTGTACAGCACCATATTCAGTAATGTTGGTGGGGAATACAATTACTCTGGTTCATGGTCCAGCGGCAGCACTGAAACTTTTTCTGTCACCACCGCCAACAACAACTCGGTATGGCAGAGGCTTACAGATCAGCAGTTCATGTGTGTTTTGAAGCATCCTGAAAAAATGTGGGAACTGGCAAGCTGGCAGACAGGCACAAAAGCCGGGGATGTTTCAGCAGAAGCCACCATCAAAGAATTCAACAGTGTTCTTCCAACCTACGAGAACCAGGAAGGTTTCAAGGTTGAGCCTGGCAATTACAAGGTTGTACTGGGCTCTCAGGCAATCGGAGAACTGATTGGCATGACTGTATGGACCGGTTGCGCCGGGCGTACCTGGGAGATGAAGATGGGCTGGACTGCTGATAAGCAGATCGGGGATGATATTCTGAACCCTGCAGTCACAGTTCTTGATGACCCCACAAGCGATCAGATCTTCTCTGAACCTCTCAGCGATTCAGGGCTTCTGACAAAAACGCTTACCATGATCGATAAGGGCAGGTTTGCTGGGCTTCTTTACGATAGAAACACCGCCTCGAAGTACGGAAAAGATGCTACACCAAACGCCGGTTGCCTGGCTATGCAGCCCGGCGACGGTCCTTCCGATTTCCTTGAAGCGGTCAGTGATATTGACAGAGTTCTGTACATTCCTGCCATTCACTACATGAACATGCCTAACATGAGCAAAGGTATTTTCACAGGCAGCAGTCGTTTCAGTGCTGTTCTTATTGAAAAGGGAAAGATCGTAAGCCCGATATTCTCCAGCAGAATAACCGATCAGTTCGAGAATATCTTCGGCAATGTTCTTGCCATTTCTTCTGAAACAATCAGTGTTAATACTTCCAACACCTACGGCAGAAGAGCTCCAAGCGCCGTATCAGTTCCAACATGGATGCTGATTGATGATGTGAAGATCACAGACTGCGCAGAGAGCTTCTAAGACAAAGAAGAAAGAATTCCCTCCAGAGGCATCACTCTGGAGGGGATACAAACCTGATTCTTGTATCCAGACTGAATGTGAAATTATTCAGCAGAGATGTTTTGCGCCCCATGAACAACAGCGGGAATGTCAATTCCATCAGATTTTATGTAGTATATAATCCTGTAAGAACCTTCGATTACTTCTCTTACATGCTTAACTTCAAATTCAGGTACAGAACGACCGGAAAGAGGGAATGCAGCAATCTGTGTTGATCTGGCTGTTCAACGATCTACAGTATGATTTGCATACTCAATTGAATTTTGCGCAATGTACTGATAGATGGAAGCAAGGTGTTTCTCTGCAGTTTCAGTCTAGGAGCGTGGCCGAGAATACAACATCGGCATTAGCTACCACACAGACGGCTATAATACACGCTAATTATCGGCAAATAGCGTTGCTATTATT
>JAOZLN010000138.1 GCA_029934845.1 Candidatus Sabulitectum sp. | reverse complement strand
AGCTGTCGCCTTTCTCTCCTTCGTTTGCACTGCAGTGTATAGGCAGAATACCCTCACCGGGAAGCAGGTAGTTCATCACGGTAAACATCAACTTCTTAATGCTGCCGCAGTATGCACTTCCAAAAACAATTCCAAGATTCCTGTCCATATCCATGCCGACCATCATGTCGGAAGTATGCCCGAGCTCAATATTCTCACGAAGCCTTCCCTTGTATTTCTCGTATTGCAACTTGCTTCCAGGGGAAACCAGAATGGTAAAAGATCTATCACTGAAAATAGATGACTTCGCTATTTCCTCAGACCATGGTCGAAACATGTTATCTGAAAAAAGTGCAGAAAGAGCATTGTCTGTAACAAGCCTTACAGGAAGAGCATACTTCGGATCTGCGCCAATAAGGCGATCAGTGATATAAAGTTCTTCCGCCTGACCGAACACCTGAACAGTGTCTGCCCAGACCATATCAAATGTTTCTTCGTCAACAGGCAGGTTATTCGGGCTGGTCCAGTCAATGGTTTCCTGGCTGGATGACCGCTTAACTATTACCGTATCTCTGGGGCTTCTTCCCGTTGATTCCGGTGGAGTCCATGTTGCCAGTGCCCCGCACTTCATTACCATTGCTTCACGGTTCTTCACAGAGAACTTGATCATATCCTCCCTGGAAACATTATTTCTGATCGAATCGCTCTTTCTTTCGAGTAAGCCGTTTAGGTCATCCAACAGAGACATTTCTCACCCCTCTTTTGTTTCTGTTCACTTGTTGTGGAACCACAAATAATACCAGAGTCCAGCGCCGGAAGAAAGTGCCAGAGTGAATTCTATTGGTTATGTTCTACGGATATTCAAGAAATGGGGATCCGGTGAGAACAAAGTACACACCTGCAGAAAAAGCCTGGTGCCTTTACGATTGGGCAAACTCATCTTTTGTTACAACCATTGTGGCAGCAGTGCTTCCAGTCTTCTTTGTGGGAGTAGTTGCAGGCTCAGGTAGTGTATCTGTTCAACTTCCAGGGTTTGTTCTTACCAGTAACTCCCAGTCGCTGTGGGGGTATGCAATGTCTCTGGCTGCCCTGCTGGTTGCCCTGGGAGCCCCTGTATTCGGTGCTGTGGCCGACGCCGGCGGAAAAAGAAAACTTTTCCTTGGCATAATGACAGCAGTTGGTGTTATTTCTTCAGCTCTGCTCTTCTTCAGCGGCCCCGGTCGGGTGGGATTCACACTGACAATTGTCATTCTTGGACAGATCGGCTTTGCCGGTGCCAATGTCTTCTACAACTCACTGCTTGTTTATGTAACGCCTCCGGCAAGAAGAGATCTGATCAGCTCAAGGGGCTTTGCAGTTGGCTACCTGGGAGGCGGTTTGCTGCTTGCTCTGAATCTGCTCATGATAAAACAACCGGGTCTTTTCGGAATTCCCCAGGGAACCATGGCAGTAAAACTAAGTTTTCTTACCGTTTCCCTGTGGTGGACACTGTTCTCTATTCCATTGTTCAGAAAGGTTCCAGAAGGTCCTGCTTCATCAAATGCCGGTTTCAGCAATTCCTTTCGCAAAGGTATCCGATCCCTTGCCACCACCTTCAGAAGCATACGACAGCATAAACAGGCTTTCAGATTTCTGATTTCTTTTCTTTTGTACAATGACGGTATACAAACCATCATCATGATGGCTACTGTTTTCGGAAAGGCAGAACTGGGTCTGGACAGCAGTCACTTGATCGGAGCCCTGCTGTTAACTCAGTTCATAGGGTTCCCGGGGTCGATACTTTACGGAAGGCTTGCAGCGCAACTTGGATCAAAAAAAACCCTGCTGGCAGGCATTGCAGGCTATCTGGCAATAGTTGTTTATGCCTGGAAAATGACTGAAACATGGCAATTCTGGGTACTTGCAGCTGCTGTGGGGCTATTGCAGGGTGGAGTTCAGGCCATCAGCCGTTCATTCTACTCTGTTCTTATCCCAAAAGAACACGCCTCGGAATATTTCGGCTTCTTTTCTATTTCATCAAGATTCGCCAGTATTCTGGGTCCTCTTCTGTTTGCTGTTATCGGAGATCTTACCGGCAGCACCAGAAATTCTATAATTTCAATATCCGTGTTCTTCATTGCCGGGGGAATCATGCTTCTCACAGTAAAGGATTCTGAACATGCATAAAGTGCTGGGTTTGCTCATTGCATTGCTGTTTATTCTGGAAGAATTCTTTCACCGTAAACTGGGAAAAACAGGAAGACTCTCGGCGATAAATGCAAACACTAATATTCTTAAGAATAACTTTGATCGCTACGATCTTCTTCGTATTCTTGAACTTCTGATGCTCGGTCTTCTTCTTTCCACTGCAGAGGGAAATCCCGCAACAGGACGCGGTCAGCTCACAGTTATTCTTACCGGCCTTCAAGTTGCAAGATTGTTTGGAAGAAGGGTTCTGAGCAGATGGTCTGTTCTTGGAATTGTGCAATCACTTGAAATGGTTTTACTGATCACGGTTGTATTTATGCATGCATATTCTCCAGGTGGCTACCTTCCTTCACCATTACCCGTACTGGCTCTTCTTGGAGGGATCGTCTACGGTATTCTTGTTTCGATTGCTGCTGCTTTTTCCCTGTCATACGGGATTCGACTCCTGGCAAAGGAATCAGGCCAACTCTATCACAGTTTCCCTTCACTGGCTGATTCCGAAAGCTGGGCGTACAAATTCTCAAAGTTCTCTCTTCTCCCGGGAATTGCCGCAGTGGTGTCTCTTTTCCTGCTCAAAGAAATATCTTTGCTATCTGTATTCTTTTCAATTTCGTTCATTCTGCAGTTTGCAGGAACTCTAACCTGCCGCAAAAGCACCTATAACGGGCATCACCCCGTTTCCAATTCTTTCTGGTTGATTTCCTTTCTGATTCTTTATCTAATGGCCGTAACCGGAATAACCACCATCAGCCCTGCTGTTTGACCATGTGTACAGTTCAATTGCTCCAACTCCCCCTGCATCCCTCATCAGCATGGGAGCCTACAGGGAACATACCGCTGGCTTCAGCGATTCTTGCCGCATCGGCAGCTCTGCCTGTTGAATCTATCTTTCCCGGTGAATTACTGAATACCCTGGGAGATACAGCTCTTCTTAAGGAATTGAAGCGAAGAGATCCCGAGCTTCTGGGGGTAACGCTGTACATGTGGAACAGAGAAAGAACTCTGCACCTGCTGCAGAAACTGAAGCTTTGGAAACCCGAATTACTGGTGGTCGCAGGGGGGCCGGAAGTAACTCAAGACAACCATTCTCTTCTTTCTGAACCATCGATCGATCTGTTCGTTGCCGGTGAAGGAGAGTCGTTCGCATCCGATGTTCTTTCCCCGGAAAAGCTCAGATCCATTCTTTCATCCGGAACAAAACTTCTTGGGCCTGTTGTTGATACAGATCTGCCTGATCGCTGGCCGGATCCATACGAAACGGGATACATTACGCCGGGAACGAAAGGCTCGGTTCACATTGAAACACAGAGAGGCTGCGGAAGTCTCTGTTCCTACTGCGCCTACAGAAGAACCTCCCCTGTACCAAGGATCATCCCCGCTGACAAGGTTTTAAACAGAATTCATATGCTGCAGGAAATGGGTGCCGGGGAACTGGTGTTTCTCGATCCCACATTTAACAGCAGACCTGATCTGGGAATACTTCTTGATGGAATGTCAAATCTGGGTCTTGACTGCTTTGCTGAAGTCAGAAGTGACTTCATCCGATCTTCTAAAACAACGAATGCTCTTGCTCTGGCCGGGTTTACCAGTCTGGAGGTGGGACTGCAGACCATGAGTACAAGGGTTCTTCATTCCATAGGGCGGGGAGGAGATCCACAGTCTATTCTCAAAGGTGCCTCGCTGCTGAAGCAAAGCGGCATTACTCCCATAATGGATCTTATTCTTGGTCTTCCAGGTGACAACCCGGAAAATATTGAGCACGCAGCCAGGGAGCTGATCTCACTGGATCTGCATGATCAGGTACAGACTTTCTGCCTTTCTGTTCTTCCCGGAACTGAACTCAGAGCAAATGCTGAAGAACTAAGAATTCAGTATGATGACCGGCCTCCATATACTGTTACCCGAGCTGGCCAGTACTCGATCCAAAACCTTCTTCAAACAAGAGAAAGGGTTTCAGATATTCTGGGTTACGATGCTGACCCGCCTGAAAGACCTGTTCTCTCTGACTCTTTTCCCGGTATTGAAGTTTTCATCCCGGAAAATAACCAGCCTCAGATATCCCCTTCTTCACGCCATGGCGTATTGCGCATCAGCACACATGATGCCTGGGCTAACAGAAATTCAATAATCAACAAAACCAGAGAAAGACGGGAAAAAGACCCTTATTGCCCTCTGGATGTGGTGATCCAGCCTGAAGATGTTTTCCCTCTTGACCTTATAGACATGCTCCGGGATATCCCGGAGCCTGTGTGCTACACAAGCACCAAAGCTGATATGTATCAGTTGCCCGGTCTTTTAAGAATCGCAGTTGTTATGCCCCTTTCCACAAATCCGGACTGGCTTGCAGAATGTTCCGGAATTGCTCTCACTGTTGTAAGATCTGATTCAGCGGTAAGCCTTCCAGGAGGCCAGGTCGGGCTGCTGCTTGAAGGAAACTATGACCTGGACAGTTTAAGCGCCTTGTATTCTGAGGCTCCTCATCTGGTATTCTTTGCCAGAAAAGAACTGGAGATACTCTGGAATCTTGATGTGCTGGGCCTTGGATAAACACAGGGAGAAAACAATTGAGTTTAGTAACAATGTTACTGTTTGCCTCTTTGCATCCTGAAATTGATATGGATCATGCAATCGCGTGGAAAGATGCAACCGGAATAGTATATGAATTCGGCGATTCGTCAGTACCGCCCCAATATCATCGAAGCTTTGTTATTTCCGTAACCGACGGAAATGCCTCTGTGGTTGTGAACAGTTATGGAGAAATACTTGCAGAAGGATCATACCAGATAACCAGGAAGCAATTCAAAAGGGTACTGAAAGCCCTGACCGTAGCGGATATAAGTACCATTCAGGAAGGCGACCGGATTGCACAGGGGGAACCACCGAAACAGTTTCGGTGTACATAAATGCCGAAAGGGTGTTACACGGATGGGTATATCACTGTGGCGGTGAAAGCTTCGAAACGCTGCTGGGTGATGTGAACATTGTTGCCCGGTCAGTCTGCGATCTGATACCCGATCTGGCTCAGCTAAGAGAGTAAAGCAAAACCATTATACCTAAAAATGTCTGAAAATGTCTAAAAGGGGGCGGGTTAAACCCGCCCCCTTTTTTCTATCTGATGGTACTATCGAAGTGCAACACCAAGAACGGTGAATTCGATGCGCCTGTTCTGAGCCTTGGTGGCTGCGCTGGTGTTTGGAACCACAGGGTTCTCTTCACCGTAACCCATGGTGGTCAGTGTATTGGCAGCAACACCCTTGCGTACAAGATAGTCAAGTACGGAGTTTGCTCTGCGCTCACTGAGACCCTGGTTGTAACTGGCACTGCCATCGCTGTCTGTGTGTCCTGCTATGCGGACACGAACACCAGCGTTATCGATAAGTGTCTGTGCAACAACATCAAGAACACCGAAACTCTCGGGCTTGATCTGAGCGCTTCCACTTTCGAAGTAGATGTTATTGAAGCTGAGAACCTGGCCTTCAACCAGAGCCGGGCGCATCTCAACATCAAATATTGTTGTCTCTTCTACTCTCATAACCTGAACCTTCACAACGTTGAGGTAATCTTCAGCCTCAACCTTAACAGTCCAGTTACCCTCGGGAAGAGCTATGGAGTAAACACCGTTAGCGTTGGTTGTAACTGTTTCTTCCACGCCTTCAATCGTAACTATTGCACCAACAATGATCTCGTCAGTTTCGCCATTAGTGACTGTACCTGTAAGAATACCATTGTCAGGAACTGGTGTAAGCGCGATATCAAGTGCCAGATCTTCGCCGGCAACTATAACAACGGTCTCGCTGAAAGGCTGGTATCCTTCAGCAGTAGCGGCGATGGGAACAGATCCCGCAAGAAGCTCTACAGAGTAGTAACCGTCCACAGTGGTCTGTGGAAGAACAGAGGAAGCCGGGAAGCTGACTTCAGCCTGAAGAACCTCTCCTGTTTCTGAATCTGTCACTATGCCACTGAGTGTTCCATGTGTGGGAGCCTGAAGAAGGACAGATGAGAAGATGAGGTTGAGACCTACACCGAAGTCGGCAGGGTAGCCACCGGGGAAAGGACTTCTCTGTGTGCGTTCTTCATCTGTGGGTGTTCTACCGGACTGGTAGATACCGTGACCAAGGTCTGACCATTCAGGATCAAAACTGGTAAGAGCCATTGAACCTGTAAGGTCAAGAGCTAAACCATACGGAGATGTAAATCTGAAACCACCGTCAAGAAGAGCGATCTCATCGTATCTCTCGCCATTTCCTGCTTCTTCTGTACGATCAAGATACTTGCTGTATTCAAACTCTACAAAAGGAGTAGCGATACCTGTCTGAAATTCAAGCCCTGCGGCAACTCTGATAACATTGTCGTCCACTGTGAGTTCAACATCGTCAGTAGCTTCAATGCCCCCGGAGGCAGTGCGTCTGTTGTCTGCGAAATCAAACTGCTGAGAGTAACGATGGAATCCGGCGTTAAGGTGAACACCAAGACCAAAGTCTGCGTTGTAGGAAACAAGGAAGTCTCCACCAAGATTAAGCTTGCCACTGTTAAGCATTGCTCTTCTCATGGCAAACATAGGATCATCAAGGTACCAGATGCCGTCAGTACCGGCATCATACATGGTAACGTAGTCGTTGTCGCCACTGCTGACTGCAAAGCCTACCTGAGGCATGAAGCCCAGCCAGAACTGACCATCATCTGTGGGG
>JAOZLN010000006.1:20021-20462 GCA_029934845.1 Candidatus Sabulitectum sp. | reverse complement strand
AACCACAAAGAGTATGTCACCGAATTCGAGGATTCCTTTCTGGATTCCGTATGAGAACAAGAATACAGGAGCTCCCAGCAGAACGATCTGCAGGAGTGCTGCGTACATCTGATGCTTAACGATCTTCTTAAAGTGTTCCAGATCCTGCTCTGTTTCAATTCCCGGTGTTCCGGCCATGAATCTTTTCAGCTCTGTCATTAAAACAATACCGCTTAGAAGCGACAGGGATGGAAGACCTGCAAGAAGTGTAACTATCAGTGAATAACTCAACTGCTTATCCTCTTTCCTGTTCCTTTTTTTCTATTCCCATAGATCAGAACCAGTAGTCACTCAATTCTTCAATACTGTTAAATCGTACGGTATCGGGAAGAGTAGACATGAACCATTTCATATTTGAGTACCTGTGCAGAAGAAGCATTCTCATTATCCCCCGGGAGTCTC
>JAOZLN010000006.1:13120-20011 GCA_029934845.1 Candidatus Sabulitectum sp. | reverse complement strand
ACAGAGTCTTGTTCCCGGCACTAATAAAGAGGCCGATAGAACAGAAATCATATTCTGGAACTGCGATCATAGACGGCTCAAAATCGATGAGTCCGGTGATATTGAAACCTCTGTTGCTTTCTTCCACGAAGATATGTTCCTGCATTATCTCGGTGTGGCAGATAACAGATTCAGAGGAGTTCTCTATGTCTTCTGTATTTGTAATGAATTTCGATATGTTCTCTGTCCATGCTTTGCTCAGCCCGGATTCTCTGTGATTTTGAAGAAGATCATCGGTTTGCGTTCTTATGAAGTTCTTCCAGTCGGATTTTTCCGCCGTGAGCAGTTCACAAGGTAGTGCATGAAGTTCCTTCAGCGTGATGGCTATCTGACCAAGAATTCGCTTTTTCCCCCATATAGAGATCTCATTCCATATTAATTTTAGTGGAACTCCCTCTAACTTTTGCATTATCAGGAATGGAAAGCCATCGTGAATTCCTTTTGCAAAAAGCTCCGGTGTGGTAACAGTGAGTTTTCCTTGAAGAGCTTCCAGGTATTCTGCTTCATTGTTACATGATGATAATTCGTCCTGTGAAAAAACTTTTACAATTCTATTTTCTTCTATTTCGTACAAAATTCTGGAACCTTCATAAATGCGTTTTTCCATAAAATTGAACGAATTGGATCTACAGATATTTTTAACCAGTTTCGAGCACTGAGCATCATCTTTCATCAAACCGCTGAATCGGGTTTCTTCAATTGACCTCACTTACGAACCTTCTTTTACAGCAGAGTGTTTTAGAAGAGAGAAGAGGTATTCTGAAGTTCTCTGTTCCCATTTCATTGAACCTGTAGACAAGTATGAGAATGAAGAGCAGTACTCTTTTCCCGAAGGGGACACAAGATCAAACACTCGATTTGCAACATGCGGCCCCGGTGATACAGTTATCACGCCCAGTTCTTTCTCGATCAGATCTGCTATTAAAGGGTAGTGTGTGCAACCCAGTATAAGGTGACTAAGGTTCAAAATTTTCAGAGGCTTAAGCTCTTTGCGCAGGTCTTCCATTAGATTTTCACTAAGACCTTTTTCCAGAATAATCTCTACAATTGCTGCAAGCCCGGGCATGGAAACATGAAGAATGCTTCCCGAAGGGTCGATTCGCTGTTTTAGAATTTTGAATTTTTCGGATCTGCCTGTTAACTCTGTGGTAATTACAGCCGCTTTTCTTATTTCTGAAGAATGATCTTGATGGTTGAGAATATTAATGTAAGGCTCAACCCCCACAAAAGGAGTATCACGGTATTTTTCTCTCAGCGCTTTAATTGCTGCCGCTGTTGCTGAATTGCAGGCAACTACAATAAGAGAGCATCCTCGTTGAAGCAGCATTTCCGTAATAATTTGACTTCTTTTTATGATCTCGGTATCTGATTTTTCTCCGTAGGGAGAAAATGCGTCATCAGAAATGTAGTCTATTGTTACAGATGGAACCTTCTTTATTATTCTGTGAAGAATTGAGAAGCCGCCAATACCCGAATCAAATATCCCTATTCTGTCTTTGAATTGCTTCATGCAGGAATCCTTGTTTGAGATATTATTTAAAGAGTCAGTTGCCTTAATATGCTTACAGCGGTACCGTTGCGCACAGTCCATATTCTTAACAGTATTAGACCGAGCATGTATTGCCGGATTAATTTTCAGGAGGAGGGTCAGATGCCGGGGCTTATTCCAGGATTCATTGTGCAGCAATTTCGTGATGGTGTTCTATCAGGTACCCTGACAGGAAGCATTATTCTTTTTGATGTTTCCGGGTTTACACCTCTTACGGAGAGACTATCAGCAATGGGTCACCAGGGGGCTGAAGTTCTTTCAGAGATCCTCAATTCTTTGTTCAGCCGTAAAGTTCTGAAAGTTGTTAGAGTGGCAGGCGGGTTTGTTGCAGGCTTCTCTGGTGATGCATTCACTGTTATCGTGCCGGAAACCGATCCTGCTAAACTGAATTCTCTTGGAACCGAGATAATGGGCATTCTCACAGCGGCAGGGCGAAGACAGACTACTCCTGAAGCAGCGGGTCTTTCGTTCAAAGCAGGGATCTCGTCAGGCAGTATTGAATGGGGCATCCCGGGAGATTCAAGAAGAACCTGGTTTTTCAGAGGAGAAGCTGTTAATGCGGCGAACAGGGCTGCCAGTCTTGCCGGTCCGGGAGAAGTCCTTCAGACAGACAGCAAATCTAATTCTCATTCTCAATCTCATGTGCTTAGTGATTTTCCAGATCTGTCTAAAATTAGAAGCAGCAGAAGAGTTGAAGAAGCGTTCTTTCCAGAAATACTTACAGGTTCCAGCCGAGCTGGTGAATTTAGAAGGGTGTTTTCGGTTTTTATCTCACTTCATTCCCCGGGATTCAGATCTTCAGAAGACTTCTCGCAAGTGGTAACTTCAGTTGTAAGAATAGCCGGACGCTCCGGCGGATACTTCAACGGAGTTCATTTTGACGAGAAAGGGCCTTACCTGCTTGTTCTCTTTGGTGCTCCCTGGTCTTTTGAGAATGACAACGTAAGAGCTGTTACTTTTGCCCGGGAACTGTTCATGGAAACTGCCGGGATCTCTAGAATTGGCATGTCGGTGGGTATGGTCTATTCAGGAACAATGGGTTTTAGCCGAAGAAAAACATACACTGTTCTGGGCAGGCAGGTGAATACTGCTGCAAGAATAATGCGATACAGCGCTGAACCAGGGGTTTATGCAGTAGATGATGTACTGGACAATATCCGGGGCAATACTGACGCTGTCTTGTATTCCAGGGTATCACTGAAGGGAACCATAGGATCAGTAACTGTAGCAGCCATCTCTTCCGGCTTTCTCAAGAAGCAACTCCACTGGTTTGATAAAACACTGGTGGGAAGGGAAAAGGAACTGCAGAAAATCACGAATGCTGCCATAAGTCCGGGTCAGGGACTTAATGGAGGGTGTATCGTTGTATCCGGTCCTGCTGGAATTGGAAAATCTCATTTGATACATGAAGCCGGTAATAAGCTTTGCGAATGGGGTTACAGACGAATTATGCTTCAGTGTTCTGATATAACAAACCTGAGTTTTGAGCCCTTTCGATCCTTTTTAAGGGAAATGTTTCATCAGAAGGAAAGAGGGCAAACAGAAGAAAACCGCCGGGAGTTCCAGCAGGTCTGGTATGAGTTCATAGAAACGCTGAAAGATATTTCCGTTGACTCGGCGGCTCTTGAAGAACTTGATAGAACTGTATCCATGCTCCATGCTCTGCTGGGAATAGCAGATAAGAATTCTCTTTTTTACAGACTGGAAGCAAAAAGCAGGTACGAGAACACCATTCTTGCTCTTCGCGGGTTGTTCACAGCTTTTGCCTTGATCAAACCCCTGCTGATAGTAGTAGAGGATTTCCACTGGATCGAAAGCGCTTCTGCCGAAACTCTCTCTCTTCTTTCCAGGTCACCTTCTTCACTGCCTGTGCTTATGGTTCTTTCCTGTAGACCAGGCGATGACGGTTCCGTTTCCAGTCTTGGTCTAAGTACTAAAAATCTTACGCATATAGAGTTGCAGCCCATTGAGATAGCACACCTTGACGAACTTGTAGAGTCAATTATCGGAGGAGAAGCTGATTCCAGCTTAACTTCTTTTCTTAAGACCAGAACAGCACTGAATCCTTTCTACATAGAGCAGTTTTTGAAGTATCTGGAGGAAACCGGTGACATCAGAGAGGCTGGAAACAGGTGGACACTGGTAGTTAAACCGGATTCTATTCCCCGGGGGATCAACAATATTCTTCAGGCACGACTTGACAGGCTTTCTGAGGGGCTTCGTGAAGTGGTCATGACAGCTTCTGTCCTTGGGTCGGAATTCAATATGTCTGTTCTTTCTGAAATGCTTCAAGGGAGGAATGTTCAGGCTCTTCTTGAATCCGGAACAGATGTTCGGCTTTGGTCGGATGTATCCCAGATGATCTATGTTTTCCGCCATGCTTTGCTCCGTGATGCGGCCTATGCCATGCAGCTTCATTCAAGCCTTCGAAAGACCCATGAACTTGCCGCATCAGCGATCGAGAAGTTGTATCTGAATAAAGAAACATTTTATCCGGATCTTGCGTATCATTTTGAAAGATCAGAGAATATTCCCCGGGCAATGAGTTACCTTGAGAAAGCCGCAGAAGTGTCCAGAATAAATTATAACCTTGAAGAGCACATCGGCTACCAGAGCCGCCTCCTTCATTATCTGGGGATGGCAGAGTTTAAAGAGAGAGAAAGGGAACTGAAAGTATTACTTTCAGCGGTAACAACCCTGTCTATACTGAGCAGGTGGGAGGAATCCATTGAATTAACAGAGAGGGCCGAAGTTATTGCCGGGGAACTTGGAGATGCCAGTGGAATGGGAGAAACCCTGGGCTCCAGGGCGTGGATGAAAACTCAGCAGGGACATCTTTCTGAGGCAAGTCTTTTAAACAACAGGGCTATTAAGATATTTGAATCCATAGAAGATATGGAGGGTTTTACAAAAGTACTGGGACGCAAGGGTGTTATCTGTTTCAGGAAGGCAGATTTCAGCGGGGCAGAAAGCATCTTTTTGAAGACGCTCGACATTCTGAAGAACATGAACAATCCCGGGGAAACCGTTAAATACACCACCAATCTGGGGTGTGTCTACAAAGACAGAGGGGAAAACAAGAAGGCGGAGGATTTTTTTGAAAAGGCAATTGAGATAGCCAGAAAGTATAACATGATGGAAGTTCTACCGGTTGTTCTGGGCAACAGAGGAACCCTCTTTCGCAATCAGGGCAGATACAGGAATGCTATTGAAGATTTCGAAATGAGTGTAGCCATATCTGAGCAAATAGGAGACAGAAAGACTCTTTCCGGCGGTTATGGGGGTCTTGCTCTTGTAAAGTATGACCTGGGTGAGTTTCATGAAGCAGCAGAGTTGTACAGAAAACAACTTGATATTGCCATAGATCTGAATTTTACACTTGGAGAGGCAGAAGCACATGGATACATGGGTAGCTGTTTTGAGGAAATGGAGAAGTTTGATCAGGCTGAAATGCACTACGACAGGTGTATAGAAATATCAAGAAAAACAGGAATCTCGTATTACGAGGGAATATTTCTGGTGTTAAAAGCATCAATGTTTTTAACATGCAGAAGATTTGATGAAGTAGAAGAACTCAGCATGGAAGGGCTTGAGATCTGCAGGAAAATTGGTATTGCAGAGATGGTTTCCACCGGCGAACTTATTGTTGAGAGGCTTCGAATTGAAAGAGCTGTTGATGGAGATGAGGCAAGAGAGGGGCTGACAAATATCAGGAAGCTTCTTAAGAGGGAGAAGAGTATCGATGCGAAAGCAATGATCTCTCACCGGTTCTGGAAGATACTCACAGAGCTTCCAGCCGCCATCCAGGAAGAATTCAGTTTTCCATCGGTTCACAACTGTGCACTGAAATTTGCAAAAGCGGCGTTTGAAAGCAATCCCTCCTACTCCAATAAAGAGCTGCTTGCAGAGTTGGAAAGAGGAATCTGACGGCGAAAGCCTGTGATCAACACTCTTATCCCAGTTGGCTTGTAGTCACGTAGTTGCCCATCAGTTTCCCTGCATGGTTTCTTCGTACACTGTTACGGAAGTAAGGGTTGAAAGTTCATCAGCCATTCTTCTCATTTGATCCGGGTTTCTGGAGACATTCAGGAGATGGTCGCTCCCGTTCAGTGAGGTCAGGCTTAGCATTGCCGCACTTCCGTGCATTGTTTTAAGAAGGATCTTCTGAATGGAATCGATATTCATGGTTCTTCTCTGCGTACCGGGTCTTTTGAACGTGATTGTTCTTTCCATCTGGTCCACAGTTATTCCAGCACCGAATCCTGCTTTCCTGATGAACAAACCAACTAGATTTGCCAGTATGAAAATTCCTGCGGCGATAATGATTTGTATGTTGTCCGTTGTACCGCCCTTGCCATTACCCTGCGATGTCTGAAAGAATACAGCACCAAAGATAACAAGAGGAAGAATACCCAATGCAATGGCCATCACTGGCTTTCCTCCAGTGCCCATGTTTCCCGCCTTCGCAAAGTATCTGCCGTTCTTTTCCCTGAAAAATTCCATAGATATCCCTCCTATGCTATATTTTACATGAGATTATAACATAGTACACTGGAATCGTTGCAGTAAAACCTCAAAGGATCACGGTGATCCAGGATATTCAGCAGCGGGCGAATTTGAAGAGAGAGAACCAGAATTTATACAGAGAGAGCGGTGAAGAAAAAATTGTACACCATCAGATACAGCAGCAGGGCAAAAAGGTTGAGACTTGAAGTTGTTTTAGAAGATGTAAGGGTGGTTGCTCCGGTGGGAATGAGCGTTTCAACCATTGATGAATTTGTAATGAGTAAAAAGAACTGGATAGAGGGGAAGATTGAACAATTCAACCAGTTCAAGTCTATGAGTCTTCCTGTATCTTACGAAAGTTGTTCAGAGCTTTCAGTATTGGGAAAAACAGTGAGAATACCTTTAACGAAGGACTCTGAAGCCAAGATCGTTAAGTGGCTTGATGCTCAGCTGATGGAATTCCTGACTGGAATTGTGAAGAGGCATACACAATTTGCTCCTTCTGCAATAAGACTTGCTAACGCCCGAACCAGATGGGGAAGCTGCAGCAGTAGGGGTGTGGTGATGATAAACAGAAAACTTGTTCATGCCCCGACTGATGTGGTTGAGTACGTGCTGATACACGAATTAGTTCATTTGAAGCACAGGAATCATTCCTCTCGATTCTGGAGTGAAGTCGCTCTTATTTCTGGAGATGTCAGACCTCAGAAGAAATGGTTGAGATTGCAGGGAGCATATCTGATCTAGAAGCCTGACCGAGAATGCAGCATCGTCATAAAAAACGCACGGTCAGCCAC
>JAOZLN010000006.1:0-13020 GCA_029934845.1 Candidatus Sabulitectum sp. | reverse complement strand
GGGGGGGGAAGCGTGCTTATCATGACTTTCTGTGTTGGAGTCCAGGGTCTTTTCTTTCTTCTCAATGGAACCAAAAGCAACCACATGGTTATCCTGTCCAAGAGCGATTACTTATGAATCTGCTGGTTCCACCCGGCAGTGACGAACAGCGTTACTCGTCTTATGTTATAAGCAGGCAATTTCACGAATTGGAGAAAATAGATGAATAAAATTATAGTGGTATCAGTTCTGCTGAGCAGCCTTGCTGTTGCAGGGGAGATTGAGATAGGAACTCCTGAATTTGAGTCTCTTAATCCATTCTGTCATTGAAACGGTGATGCAAGACGCCATCAGGTGATGGTAACGGCTGAAAACATGGGCGGAATTCCGGTAGAGATAACTGCCATGGGGATCATGCCTTCAGAGTATTCAGAAAAAACAGGTTCATACCAGGAGTTAACTATCTCTCTTGGGTATACCGAGCTTGATGAACTTACAATGAAATTTGATGTGAATTGGAGCTCGGCTCCCGCTCAGGTGTTTTATGATCCTCAGGTGGATCTTACAAATGTAACTGGCGGTCAGTGGATCATGTTCGAATTCAGTGAGATATTTTCTTACGACGGGTCATCCACTCTTCTGTACGAGTTGTCGTGGGATGGGCCTATTGACCCGCCCGACAGCAGAATTTATTCCATGAACTGGGAAGATGTAGGCAACAGTGCTCTTGTTGGGTATTCACCTGATTCCACATCCGGATATCTTACAACAGTGGTTCCCAACCTTTTGTTTGTAACCACTCAGGCTCTGGAAGCACAAACTTTCGGGGCGATCAAGAATTCTTTCTGAACAAAAGAGATAGAAGAATTGATGCACTGACTCCGGCGTTGAGGGATTCCACATCTTTCACCATTGGAATGGAGACTGCGTCTGAGATAAGTGATTCTGATGTTTGCGAAAGTCCGTGGGCTTCAGAACCTATTATGATGCATGCCGGTTTTACCAGATCATTGAAAAGCTTCGTCATGGGTTTGCCATCACTTCTGGCGCCCAGGAAGCTGTAATCGGTGTGTTTTGCCTGTATCTCTTTCAGATCGGTCACTTCACAGATAGGTATTGCAGAGTTATGACCAGCAGCTGATCTGGTAACTTTCGGGCTCCATGGGAAGACGCTTCCTTTTAGAAAGATCACTCCTGCGCAGCCAAAAGCGGAAGCGGAACGAATAGCTGTGCCTGCGTTCCCCGGATCTGTCACTTTGTCAAGAACCAGAACGGTTCTTCCAGTAAACAAATCTTCTGTGGAATATTCTGGAGTCTGGCAGATTGCAGTAATGCCCTGTGGCGTGTCTGTGTTAGAAATTTCAGCGTAAATATCATCTGGCACCAGAATCACGCTGTGTCCGGTGCTGTCGGCCATTTTTGCAACAACTGCTGCCTCGCTAGATGCCTGCTGGCTTAGCACGACAAAATCAATTAATCCGCCGCGCGAAAGGTGATCGCGCACGAATTTAGGTCCCTCCATGAGAAACCTGTTTCTTTTTCGGCAGTAAGAAGGTCTTTCCAGCGCAACGGCCAGTTTTATGCGACTGTTGCCTCTGCTGGTTATCGGATGGATCACAGAGTTCCTTCAGGAATACCGTATTCAATTATTTTTCTGATGATGGAAGTTGTACCAGCTTCAGGGCGGACACCAGTCAGACCTACAAGTCTGGCTACATCAGGTACTCTTCGCTGCATATCCTCGAAACCTGCGGGATATGCTTCTTCGTATGGTACAATAACTATCTCTGATTCAGATCCTGAGATCTCTCTTACTCTTCGGGCAAGCTCAAGAATTGTTATTTCTTCTGTAGAGCCGATGTTTACTACTTTGCCAATTGCTTCAGGGGTATCCATAAGAGCAAGAACACAGTTTACCACTTCTGAAACCAGGCTGAAGCACCTTGTCTGTGTACCATTGCCGAATACGGTAATTGGTTTTCCGGTGAGTGCCTGGTTGATAAATCGCGGAAGGACCATTCCGTATCTGCCGGATTGTCTGGTCCCGACTGTGTTAAAGAATCTGCCGATAACAACAGGAAGCCCGTAGGAATTGTTGTAGGCAAGAGCCAGAAATTCGTCAAGAGCTTTTGAACAGGCGTAGCTCCATCTGTTTCTTGAGGTGGGTCCCAGAACGATGTCTCCATCTTCTTTGAATGGAACCTTCCAGCTTTTTCCATAAACTTCACTGGTAGAGGCTATGAAAACTTTGGTGTTGTTCTTCCGCGCTGCCCTGAGAATATTTTCGGTACCGCTTACATTGGTTTCAATGGTTTCAACAGGCTTGTTTATTACATTTTCCACGCCCACAGCTGCTGCGAGATGGATAACCTCATTACACATATCCACAGATCTGCTTACTGTTTCAACAGACAGTACCGAACCTTCAATGAATTTGAAACGGCTGGAGGCAAGCAGTTTCTTTAGGTTCTTAAGGCTTCCCGTTGAAAGATCATCAAGAACACAAACCGACCTGCCTTCTGATATCAGCCGTTCGCACAGGTGGGAGCCGATAAAACCGGCTCCACCTGTTACGAGGTAATCAAATTGGCCGGCCATTAGTGAGGTACCATACTGAGAAGTACACCAGCAGCAATTGCACTGCCGATAACACCTGCCACATTTGGAGCCATGGCATGCATCAAAAGGTGATTGCTCTTGTCGTATTTGCGGCCTTCAACTTCTACCACTCGAGCGGAATCGGGAACTGCACTGACACCTGCTGCTCCAACAAGAGGATTCAGTTTGTTATCGCCTTTCAGGAACAAGTTCATGAATTTAGCGAACAGCAAGCCTCCAGCGGTTGCAATGGCAAAACTGAGAGCTCCCAGAACAAAGATCTTTATGGAATCCGTGGTAAGGAAGTATCTGGCCTGGGTGCTGGTACCAACACTGAACCCCAGAAGAATAACAACGATGTTATTCAAGGAGCCCTGGGCACTGTCCGCAAGCCTCTTTGTAACTCCACTTTCCTTAAGAAGGTTACCGAAGAATAGCATTCCAAGAAGGGTAATTGCTCCCGGGGCTATGAAGGCGGTAATAAAGAAAGCGATAATAGGGAACAGTATTTTTTCAGTTTGTGATACATGCCTGGTGGGTTTCATCTTGCGTCTGCGTTCTTCGTCGGTGGTGAGAAGCCGCATTATCGGAGGTTGTATAACAGGCACCAGACCCATGTAAGAGTATGCAGCAATTGCTATGGCGCCAAGCAGGTGCGGGGCCATCTGGCTTGCAACGAAGATAGCAGTAGGGCCATCGGCACCACCAATGATTCCTATTGCTGCAGCTTCCTGCAGATTGAATCCAAGCAGGATAGAACCCAGCAGAGTGATAAAGATACCAATCTGGGCTGCTGCACCAAGAAGAAGAAGTTTGGGGTTGGAGAGCAGGGCGCTGAAGTCTGTCATAGCACCGATTCCCAGGAAGATCAGGGGAGGGAAAAGACCACTGGAGACACCGAAGTAGAACATCTTGAAAACAGACTGCTGTCCTCCCAGAGTGTCCAGGTATCCGATAGGGATCAGATCCGGGTTGTAGGGCATGTTACCGGCGATAATTCCAAACCCGATGGGGATAAGAAGCAGAGGCTCATAATCTTTCTTGATGGCAAGATAGATCATAACAATTCCCATAACTATCATGATCAAGTTACCGTATTCCAGCTGACCAAAACCTGAATCGCCCAGATAGCTGGCAAAGCTGATATCGTTGATATTCAGCTCTCCCGAGTTTGCTGTGAGTGCTGTTAGAAGCCGGGTAGCTAATGTCATTCAGCTTCCCCCTAACCTATACTCATGATAAGGGCATTTTCCAGAATGGTGTCGCCCTCCTTCACAGCAATTACTGAGACTTTACCGTTTACAGGGGCTTCAATCTCGTTTTCCATTTTCATTGCTTCCATTATGGCCACAGTCTGACCCTCGGTAACCTGATCGCCCACTGCAACAAGAACTTTAAGAATCGCTCCGGGAAGAGGAGCAAGAATTTTTCCTATTCCGGAAGTCATTCCCGGGGCAGAGGTTTTGTCCGGGGCGGCTGAAGCGTCAGGCACAGCGCGTCGCCTGGTTAATTTTGGAGTCTTCTGTGATTTATTTCCTGGAAATTCAACACCAACTGTATAGGTGTGATCATCCAGAGTAACTTCTACGCTGTCATCTTCTATTCGGCCGATGTTAACCGAGTAAGACTTGTCATCTATGGTTATCTTGTACTCGGGCATTACCTGCTCCTGTTCCTTTGTCTGAATGCGGTTTGATCAGTAAGTACCTTTGATCTTCCTGCCAGTCTCCATGGAGAGTAGGGTTTTTCGTACATCTCCCATGTAAGTTTCATGTCTTCCATCTGGTTAATTCTCAAAAAATGAGCGTGAATAGCCGCTGTGATTGCAGCAATCTGCTGGCTTGTAAGCCCGTCTACTCCGGTATCTGCGTTTTCTTCTGCAACCGTCTTCCTTTTTCTGCCCTCAGCCATCCTTTTTATTAGAGGCAAAGACAGGGAAAGAACAACAAGGCCAATAAACACTGTACTCATTCCGATCAGAGACAGTCTGATAGCAATGTTGATCATGTGCTGATCCGGAGTGGAGGACATCACAGCTTGAATTAGTGTTGCAACTGCCATTACAAAGGGATATTTCCGTGTTTTTTAGCAGGAACATCCTGCCGTTTTGACTGAAGCATTTCAAGGCTTTTAATGATGCGGAATCGCGTATTGGATGGAAGAATTACATCATCGATATAGCCTCGATTTGCAGCATTGTAAGGATTGGCGAAGTTTTTACGATACTCTTCCACAAGTTCAGTCTTTCTGGCAACAGGGTCGGCTGCGGCTTTCAGTTCTTTGCGAAAAATGATGTTAACAGCACCGTCGGGACCCATCACTGCGATCTCTGCAGTTGGCCAGGCAAAGTTAATGTCTGCTCCGAGGTGTTTGGATGCCATCACATCATATGCTCCACCATAGGCTTTACGTGTAATAACAGTCACTTTCGGCACTGTGGCTTCAGCATAGGCATAGAGCAGCTTTGCTCCGTTCCTGATAATTCCACCGTACTCCTGTTTGGTTCCCGGCATGAATCCCGGAACATCAACAAGTGTTACTATTGAGATGTTAAATGCATCGCAGAATCGAACAAATCTTGCGGCTTTAATGGAAGCATCGTTGTCTAGAACACCGGCAAGATATGCCGGCTGATTGGCAATGATACCAACAGACTTACCATTCATCCTGCCGAATCCGATGATGATGTTCTGTGCGTACATTCTTTGTACTTCAAGAAATTCACCGTGGTCAATGATGCCCTCGATGACTTTTCTCATGTCGTAAGGTTTGTTCGGGTTGTCTGGAATAAAGGTATCAAGCCAGTTCTCTACTCTGTCCACAGGGTCGGTTGGAGGCATGGAGATAGGATCTTCCATGTTGTTTTGAGGAATATAGCTTATAAGTTTTCTGATAAGTTGAAGGGCTTCCTGCTCTGTCTTGCAAACCAGATGAGCCACGCCGCTTCTGCCACCATGAATTTTTGCGCCGCCAAGTTCTTCCTTAGTGACATCTTCCCCGGTTACCGCCTTTACAACTTCCGGTCCGGTTACAAACATATAACTGGTATCTTCAACCATTATGGTAAAATCAGTTATTGCAGGGCTGTAAACAGCACCACCGGCACAGGGTCCCAGAACCGCTGATATCTGCGGAATTACGCCGGAATACATTACATTCTTAAGGAAAATATCCCCGTATCCTGCAAGACTTTCTATGCCCTCCTGAATTCTGGCACCACCTGAATCATTCAGGCCGATGAGCGGTGCACCGTTCATTGCAGCCAAATCCATTACCTTGAGAATTTTCTCGGCAAAGGTTTCGGAAAGGGAGCCCCCGAACACAGTGAAGTCCTGGCTGAAAACATAAACAAGTCTGCCGTCGATGGTACCGTATCCTGTTACAACACCATCGCCGAGATAGTTTTGTTTTTCAAGACCAAAATTGGTACAGCGATGGGTTTTGAGCATGTCAAATTCCTCAAAGCTGCCCTCATCAAGTAGCAACTCGACCCTCTCGCGAGCGGTGAGTTTGCCTCTTGCATGCTGCTTTTCAATTCTTTTTTCGCCTCCACCCAGAAGAGCTTCTTCCCGAAGCATTCTAAGTTTGCTGGCTTTATCAGCTGAGCTCATTCTTGTTCCCTTTCCCTTTCAGGAATTAGTGTTCACAGAGTTCTGTAAGTACGCGACCACTTGCCTTGGGATGGACGAAAGCAATCTTTGATCCACTTGCACCCGGCCTGGGCTCTTTATCAATCATTCTAACTTCTTTTTCTATCAGCTCTATCACAGCTCCATCAACATCAGTTACACCGTAGGCAATGTGGTGAATTCCCTGCCCGTTTTTCTCTAGAAATTTCGCTATTGAACTATCTGGTGAAGTTGGTTCAAGCAATTCAATTTTGCTCTCCCCGATCTTGAACATTGCAACTCTGACTTTCTGAGAAGGAACTTCGTCTGTTCCAATCAATTCCAGCCCCAGCACATTACGGTAAAAAACTGAAGCTTCTTCCAGGTTCTCTACTGCTATTCCGATGTGATCGATCTTATTTAGATCCATTGTGCTCAAACATCCTTTCGGCTCTCTCAAGCAGTTTTTTCCCGACGGCATAAGGTGTTAACCGTCCTGCTAAGATAAGCTTTTCCACTGTTTCCCTGCCATTGTATTCCAATTCAAGTAACTTTTCCGAGAAAAGAACCCCATTTTCCCTGAGGATCTGATTCATGGTTTTTACAGCAGAACGCAATATTTTATCTTTTTCAGAGAGAGTTGCCGCCATTCTGTCCAGGGCACTCCAAAGATCTTCCAGCCCATCTCCGCTGGTAGCTGAAACTCTGACCACTTCCGGTCTTTTAAGCCCCGGGGGTATAAGATCAAGGCTGGCCTTAACATAGTTTTCCAGTTGTTCTATCCCACTTCTGTCAGACTTGTTCAGTACGATGATGTCTCCGATCTCCATAATACCGGCCTTCATTGACTGTACATCATCTCCCAGCCCTGGAACCAGAACAAGCAGCGTTATATCTGCAAGCTCCGCAACTTCTACCTCGGCCTGCCCAACACCTACGGTTTCTATTATCACCGGGCTGTAGCCTGCTGCAGAAAGAACAAGAGAAGCATCTCTGGTTGCTCCGGAAAGGCCACCAAGGTGTCCCCGGCTTCCCATGCTTCGGATGAAAACTTTTGGGTCTGTGGCGTGAGACTGCATTCTGATACGGTCGCCAAGAAGGGCACCGCCGGTGAATGGAGAGGAAGGATCAACAGCAATTACCCCTACGGAATTGCCGGAAGTTCTGTATCTGCTGATCATTCTGTTGACCAGCGTGCTCTTGCCGGCTCCGGGAGGCCCGGTAACCCCCAGGGTAAATCCCCTTTGCCTGGAGAAAAGTTGATCAAGAAGATCAGTTGCGTCCGGGCTGCCGTTTTCTACCTTACTTAAGGCTCTGGCAGTTGCCCTTATGGAACCTTTCGTGATCCCGCTGATAATATCAGTTGTAGAAATCATCTGGAGTTACTGCCTTTTCTCCATCTGACTGTTGATGAATTCAACAACTTCCGCAGCAGGAGTTCCAGGGGTAAATATTGCGGAATAGCCGGATTCTTTAAGACCGGGAATGTCTTCTTCCGGAATAACACCGCCGCCGAAGAGGATGATGTCTGAGGCGTCTTTTTCCCGAAGAATTCTGGCAACCTCAGGAAACAGATGATTGTGAGCACCCGAAAGAAGGGAGATTCCTACGAAGTCAACATCTTCTTGTATTGCAGCGTCAGCGATGGCTTCAGGTGTCTGGCGAATACCGGTGTACACCACTTCCATGCCGGCATCTCTTAGAGCACGGGCAATGTATTTTGCTCCCCTGTCGTGCCCGTCCAGGCCAGGCTTGCCTATTAACACTCTGATCTTACGATTCATTCTGCCCCCATAGAAGCGAGTATGTATTTACATGACAAAAGAATACTCAAATCTAGGACAATAAGATGCTTTTGTAAAGATTCAGTAACCACTTCCCAAAAAGGAGAAAGTGAAACATATTCCCGGGCGAAGAAAACGCCTGCAATTTTTACTCACTACCCATGATGGAGGAATTCATGAGAATCACATTTTTGTTAGTACTGGCAATTGCTACTGCATCTTTTGCCGCCCTATCTACAACCACAGTATCTGGTTACCTTGATCAGCTTGGTGCTGCTTACCAGGAGGAAGATGGTGCTTTCTGGCTTCTGGCAGAAGACTCTCTTAGTGGAGAAGCCTTTCCAATTTTTTACATCGAGGTCAATGCATCCCTTGAGGCATGTTTTATGGCCGGGCCTACTCCGGGACTTGTTCCTGCGTCCGGTGCCGGTAGAGCTGCTGCTTTTGCAAAACTTGCAGAGCTTAATGCTTCATATCCTTTTGTTAAATTTGAGCACGACACTTCAACTGGAGAGATCATCTGTACTTATACATTCTCCACCGAGAACGGTGTTGGCCTGGAAGCCTTTTCGGCAATGCTTCAGGTTATATTCGGCACTATTGATGAAACCGCAGCCGAGCTTGCAGAATTGAGGCAGTAACCCTAACTGGAGGGGCAGGGGATAATGTACGGAAGCATAGCTATCTGTTCGGGAAGAGCCAGTACAAAGCTTGCAGGTGACATCTGCAAGATTCTTGGCATTGAGCCGGAGCCTGTGGAATTTCATGATTTCTCAAATGGGAACATGATGGTAAATTTCCCCGGTGGAACCGTCAGGGAAAAAGATCTATTCATCATTCAGTCCGGTGAGAGATCAGTTTTTCAGGACAAGACTGATGCATACAGAACGGTGTCGGGAGACATTCTAGAGCTTTTGCAGATGATAAGTGCACTAAAAGACAGTGCAGGCAGAATTACAGCAGTAACCCCATATTTCCCCTATGCGCGAAGTGACAAAAAGGACAAGCCCAGAATAGCTATTACATCCAAGATGATCTTCGAGTTGCTGGAAGCAGTAAGAACGGATAGAGTTCTTGCCATGACCCTTCATTCACCACAAAGTCAGGGCTTCAGTAACATTCCTGTTGACCAGCTTCACGCGAATACGGTGTTCATTCAAAAGATCATGTCCATGGGCAAAGAGAAGCTTGCTTTTGTAGCCCCCGATTCCGGAAGTATTCTGGATAATGATTTTCTGGCTCTTCATACTGCAAAGGGAATTAGAGATGCAGGAGGAACTCCTGATGTCACAACCGGTTATGTGAAAAAGATGAGAGTGGACGACTCAGAAAAACCGCTTGTAAGAACTGTGGAGGGGCTGGATGACCTGTCCGACAGAACTGTCATAATGGCAGATGACGAAATACTCAGCGGAAGAAGTCTTATTCTCTGTGCGGAAACCGTTGTAGCAAGAGGGGCGAAAGAGATCTATGCCTTTACTACACATCCCATTTTAAGTGGTGAGGCAGTAAAGCGTATCCAGGAAAGTCCTATCACCAAACTTTTTATCACAGATACGGTTGAATTCAACAGGGAAAAAGCAGAGCAGGTTAGCGGGGCTTCCGTTGACAAGATTGAAGTATTATCGGTTGCTCATGTATTTGCAGAGGCTATCAAAAGAATAAATGAGGGGCGCAGTCTTAGTTCCCTTTATCTGTAAAGAAAAAAGCGGGGTATCCGGTAATCGGATGCCCCGCCACTAAAAAGAAGAAACTAATTTATCTTTATCAATCCTGCCGTTTTGATTATTGCATCATCTGTTTTATGCCTGTGGTCACAGGTCAAGGTCTGGTCTGGTGCCGTTTTGCCTCCAGTGAAAGAACTGTTGAATGATTTCTCTGTGATCAAAGGCTATGTTTTCCGGCAGGGAATCTTCTGAGAACACGACAGCCTTTGCGGCGTCATCTCCGCCAATGGGTTCTCCGGAAGCTCTGCACCAGTAAACTGCACTGATGGTGTCACCTCTGGGGTCTCTCCATGGCCGGGAATAGATGTGAAAAAGATCGAGCACTTCAATTTTCAGGGAAGTTTCCTCAAGAGCTTCACGCTTTACAGCTTCAAGAAGGCTTTCTCCCTTGTCAACAAAACCACCTGGTATCGCCCAGCCAAGCGGGGGGTATTTTCTTTCAACAAGCACAATTCCGTTGTTCATTTCAATAATTGCATCAACGGTGATCTGGGGTGTTTCCGGTCTCATTTTCCCTCCATGGAACAAAAATGCGAAAAGTTTGTATATTCCGTAACAATTGAAAAACAACTCATGAAAGGAGAACCTAATGAAATATTTGATACCCCTCACACTGGCTCTAGTTCTTGGAGCATGTGGAACAGCAGAGCAGGCACAGGCTGCTGAGGTAACCAGTGATTCGGCAACTGAGGGATCTGCAGTGGAAACTGAATGGATACATGATGACCTGAACGCTGCCCTTGCGCTTGCCGAAGAAACAGGAAAGCCTGTTTTTATCGACCTTTATGCTGACTGGTGCCGTCCCTGTGTTATGCTTTCGGAAGATTACTTTTCAAGGGATGACTACAAGGAAGTTTTGTCACAGTGTATTCTTCTGAAGATAGATGTTGACAACAATCCCCAGCTTGCTCAGCGATATCGCGCCCAGAGCATCCCAACTCTTATTCTTGCTGATGCCAGTGGAAACGAGATCGATCGCATCACGGGAGTAATGGGTTCACCTGAGGATTTTCTTCCAATGATCGACAGATTTGTTTCTCAGGGCCTGTAGCAATACGGTAAAGTGTTTTGTACAAAAGGGGGCGACAGCCCCCTTTTGCTTTACCTGTACCCAATAGCGGACAGGTGATCCATAAGTTTATCGTATTCTGATTCAACGATGCCCAGAAGTATATCGCTGTTCGCCAGATCTCCTTTGGACAGCATTTGTTCCAGTCGTCCGCAGGTGTTTGCAAAGTCATCCGCACCTATATTCAGAGCAGAGCCCTTTAGAGTATGGGAAAGAATTTTTATCTTTGCTGCTGTGCCTTCGTGAACGGCAATTGACAATTCACGCAGGTTCTTTTCAGCAGTAGCCATGAAGAGACTGATCAACTCTTTAATTGTTTGAATGTCATCTCCAAAGTCATCTTCAAGTTTGTCTTGTCTGAATGTGCTGTCGCACAGCAGTGGCTCAATCCGTATTTCTTCTTTCCCTGACACTGCAGAGACCCATTTTTCAACCATTTCTGATAACATAGCGGGAGTAACCGGTTTAGATATGTAGTCATCCATACCGGACACTATACATTTCTCTTTGTCTCCCTTTAAAGCATTGGCAGTCATTGCTATAATGGTTACTTTGCTGTTTAAAACATTTCCCTTCCCGGCTCGAATAGCTCTTGATGCGTCATAGCCATCCATAACCGGCATCTGGCAATCCATGAATACTATGTCGTAAGCTATTTTTGAAAGAAACTCTATGGCCTCGGCACCGTTCCCGGCAACATCAGCTTTGTAACCAAGTTTCTCCAGAATTTTTACAGCAACCAGTTGATTCACAGGGTTGTCCTCTGCAATCAGGATCTTTATTCCAGTTTTTCGGGATTCCTTCAGTGTATGCCTGGTAACCAGAGGATGCCTTTCGGTTTCGTGCCCATAAACCGTGGTCAGGCAATTGAATAGTTGAGATTGTTTAACGGGTTTTGTCAGGTATGCAGAGAAGCCCAGCTCGTGAACCCTTGAGGCGTCTCCTCTGGCTCCTATTGATGACATGACCACTAGTTTTGGTTTGTCGATGGTTGAATCTGCGAGAATTTTTCTTCCAAGTTCTTCCCCGTCCATTTCCGGCATCTGCATATCGAGAATTGCTATTTTGAAAGAATCACCTTCAAGGGAGGCTTTCCGCAGGATCTTCAGCGCTTCTTTCCCCGAAGGAACCACGGAGAATCTGCATTTCCAGGATTCAAGAAGCAGAGCTATAAGCCTTCGGTTGGTAGAGTTGTCATCAACGGCCAGGATGCGGATGTTTTCGATAGATCTGGTTTCAGATTGCGCAGTCTGCAACTTGTGCTTTTCCAGCGTCAGAGTGAACCAGAACTCAGAGCCTGCTCCTTCTCGGGAGAGAACACCTATCTTACCCCCCATCAGTGCAACCAGTTTTTTACAGATGGAGAGTCCGAGTCCGGTTCCTCCGTATTTTCTGGTGGTAGAAGCATCCGCCTGTGTAAATGCATCAAAGATGTTCTTTGCCTTGTCAGGCGGTATGCCAATTCCAGTATCTCTCACAGAGAATCGGAGTTGCACGTGGGTGTCGGTTTCATTCTCGGCCAAAACCGACACGCTGATCTCGCCCTGGCTTGTAAACTTTAGAGCATTTCCGGTAAGATTAAGCAGAATCTGTCTTATTCTGCCAGGGTCGCCCTTAACAGGGGCAGGTATGTCAGGGGCGATCATAGATATGAATTCCAGCCCTTTATGCTGAGCCCTTATCGCCATCATATCTCCAACTTCCTCAAGAAGCAGCCTGAGGTCAAAACTTGTGATCTCAATTTCAAGTTTTCCTGCTTCGATCTTGCTGAAGTCAAGAATGTCATTTATCAGTGTTAAGAGAGCATCACCGCTGATCCTGACAGTTTCGGCAAATTCCCGTTGCTCCGGAGAAAGATCAGTATCCATAAGCAGGCCGATCATTCCAATAACTCCATTCAGAGGAGTTCTTATCTCGTGACTCATGTTGGCAAGGAATTCACTTTTAGCCTTGCTTGCCTCTCTTGCTATTACTGCGGACTGTTCAGCCACCCTAAGAGCCTCTGACAGCTGCTCATTCGATTTTGCAATGATCTTGTCGGCTTGAATTCTTTCCTCTTCCATGTAGATATTGCGAACAGAGTAGGCCACGTCGTCTGCAACTTCCTGGAACAGAGTTTGTTCACTGGAAGAGAGACTGAGTTTAACAGGCAGCTCAGCCGATATAACTCCAAAGCTAATTTCATCAACCATAAGGGTGGTGGTAAATGGTCGACTTTCAGGTTCCAGCCCCAGAAGAGGGCAGTCTCCGCACTA
>JAOZLN010000137.1:1752-6939 GCA_029934845.1 Candidatus Sabulitectum sp. | reverse complement strand
ATGGTGGCTGTTTTTTCCGCAGTAAGAAGTTCATCAATTAAGATCAGCAGCATATTTCTGCCTGTATTTCTATCGTTCTCCGTTGCTACACTTACTGTTGTGTTCTATCTCAATACTTTTGTGATACCTCTGGATAATGTTTTTGATGCAAGATATCTCATTGTGCTGGGAGGAATGCTGCTTGGAAATTCACTTCGTGGAAATATCGTTGGCATAAGCACTTTTTACAAGCAGCTGCGAACTGACTCAAAACACTATCTCTACGTACTTTCTCTGGGTGCATCTCGCAAAGAAGCACTGCTGCCGTATCTGCGGGAAAGCGTTCAGCTTGCTCTGAAGCCCACTCTTGCTGCCATGGCAACCATGGGAATAGTTACCCTTCCAGGCATGATGACCGGAGTTATTCTTGGTGGCGCAAGCCCCGAAGTGGCAATCAAATACCAGATACTGATCATGATAGCAATTGTAGTTAGCACTATAACCAGTGTCGTGCTTACCATTCTGTTAACTGAACGAGTTTGTATTGATAAGTTTGGCATCTTACGTGCAGATGTTTTCAGAAATTAGGTATTGTTTGTTCCTATTCCCCCAGCATCATGGCGTATCGCAGTGCCAGAACCCTTAGTTCCGAGGGTGCCTCCGGATTCTCAAGAAGTCTTCTGATAATGTTGCCTGCTCTTTCTCTGTTGCCGGTGACAGACCAGGCAATACCGGCTGCTGCAAGTACCTCCGGTTTGGGTGTTGTTGTTATCAGTGCTTCAGAAAGGTGCCTGAGAGCTCCATTTGTATTCCCCTGACGCCACTCAATTCCTGCAAGAATAAGAGCGGGAGTGTTTTTGTAACACATAGGTTCCAGAAGCTCTAAAGCTTCAGCAGTTCTGTTTTCTGCAAGAAGCAGAACCGTGATATTGGTAACCGGTACAGACCATGCCGGATCTATGGCACTGGCATCTCGGAGATATTCCATACACATGTTGTGATCCGACTCTCTGATGTCGGTTGCTCTTCTGACCAGTCTGGCAGCTTCCATACGATCTTCCGCGGCTTCCTCATACTCTTCCGGTAAGGGGATCGATATCTTCGTACCCGGCGAGGGCAGTGTTTCAGGCGAAAATCCTGCGGTTATTGCAAGAACAGATGAAGATGAAACATCATCCAGCAGTGCCCAGGCAAGAAATTCCCAGTAGTCTCCAGGCTGCCAGGTGTAGCTGCAGCGACTGGCTGCAGCTTCAGTCTGAATTATGTAACGCGACTGGACAACTCTGGTATTGGTACAGCCCAGTAAAAGAGCTGTAAGCAGCGCAAAAAAGAATGCTATTCCCCGCAAGTGTCCTCCATGATGGTTTGCATTGCAATATCCGCTTCCCGGGCAACAATGTCCACCTCTTCCACTGACTCGGTTCCAACCGCTCTTCTACGCATGTCAGCAGCGCCATAGAATCCCCTGAAATACTGAACAAGATGACCTCGGAAAATATGAAAGACCTGTGGTGACGGAATGTATTCCATCATCATTCGAAGCTGTTCCATAATTACACTGTGAAGCTCACCGGGTTCCGGGTGGGGATTCCCTCCGGCAATACCTCTAAAAATCCACGGGTTCCCCCAGGCCCCCCGGCCAATCAATAATCCGGTGGAGTTTGTTTCGTCTCTGAGGCTTATGGCCGCATTCACAGATGTGGAATCTCCGTTTGCTATGACTGGAACAGGAGAGAGGGCTGCTATGCGTCTGATACCTTCTTTGCTTACATCACCAGAGAAGAAGTCCGGTCGAAAACGGCCATGAACAGCGATGGCACATGCACCTGCATCAGCGACCAGTTCACCTATATTTGCCGGGACCGGGTTTTCGCGGGTAAGCCCCAGTCTGATTTTAACTGTGACAGGAAGATCTGAGTTTTCCTTTGTCACTCTTATTATTTCCAGCAGTCTGGGGATGTCGCCAAGAAGCGAACTGCCACTGCCACTTCTAAGAACTCTTTTCACAGGGCACCCTGCGTTGATGTCTATGAATTTAAAGCCCAGGGGGGTTACAAGATCTGATGCTCTTGCAAAATCATCTGGTTTTGCGCCGAAAAGTTGTACACCTATTGGTTGCTCATCCGGGTGATATCTTAGCATTTTTTTTGTTTTCACACTTTTTCTTGACAAACCAGCAGCAGTAACCATTTCAGTCACAAGGCATGTTGCACCGAGTTTGATACACACTCTTCTGAATGCGGAATCGGTTACACCTGCCATTGGTGCCATGGTAACACCATGGGTATAGAATGGAATTGTTTTAGTGTCCATTTGCCTCCGAAAGAACTTCCGCGTGAAAAGAGCTTCTTACCAGAGGGCCACTTGCTACTCCTGCAAAACCCATTTTCAAAGCCATTATTTCCCAGTTCTCAAATTCTATTGGTTCAACGTATCGCACAACAGGCATATGCAGAGAGGTTGGTTGCAGATATTGACCGATGGTCAGAAGAGAAACCCCGTTGTTTCTTAGATCTTCCAGAGATCTTTCCATATCACCGGCGTTCTCGCCCAGCCCAACCATAAGCCCACTTTTAGTCGGAATGTCCGGTGCAAGTTGTGAGAATTCCTTTAGAACAGCCAGGGATTGAGAATAGGATGCTACCGGGCGAAGCGCAGGGAAAAGTCTTCTTACGGTTTCAAGATTGTGATTAAAAACATCCGGTCTGCTTGCAGCAATTGTTTTCAGAGAAGATCTGCTGCCGTTGAAGTCCGGGGTAAGAACCTCAACTTTCACCTTCTCTATTCTGTTTTTCAATGCGGTTACAGTTTCCGCAAAGTGTTTTGCACCTCCGTCGGGAAGATCGTCACGGGTAACAGATGTTAAAACAACATATTTGAGATTCATAGCTGCAGAAGCTTCTGCAATTCTTCTGGGTTCATCACTGTCGGGCGGTGGAGGGGATGCCACATTCTTTTCTATGGCGCAGTACGCACAGTTTCTTGTGCAGACTGAACCCAGGATAAGAAAAGTTGCTGTTCCTCTATCATAGCAATGACCCCTGTTGGGACATCTGGCCTCATTGCAGACTGTATTCAATTTCATGGCAGACAGAATTCTTCGAACCTCCCCGGCTGATTTGCTGCCCATGGTTGGCATTTTAAGCCATTGTGGCTTCTTAGTAGTTTTCAAGGATCTGCTGCCTTTCAATAATTGTTTCTTCAAGACCCGGAAGGTCTCGGGAAAGAAATGAAGCCGGAATATTGCCCTGTTGAATAGCGAACTGTTCATGGAGGTTTTTCGCAAGAATTTCCGGTGTGATCTTCTGATTGTATTCAAGGACTGTGCCAACACCATTTACAAGCAACTCGCGCATTGTATTCTTTATCTCGCAGGAGGCTGCTTCAGGAAGATAATCTACAGCTTTCATCTGCTGGTTGGTAAAGATGATCGATCCGTGCTCAATGAAAACTCCATGGCTTCTTGCCTGGGCACTTCCAACTAGTTTTCTTCCGTCTGGTGTCATTATTTCGGATCTGCCGTGTGAAGTGAAGCATGGATTGAATTCTCTGCTTTTTGAATGCAACTCTCTGGCAGTGGAGTTCAGTATTGCCGGGACGCCGGATGCTTTAAGACCTTCTGTAAGAATTGAGGCCACTTTCATCAGGCTTTCTGCGATAGAACCACTTACCATGGGATGATCTTCTCTGGCAATCAAAGAATAAGTCAATTCATGTCCATGCCAGACGGCTCTGCCACCGGTAGGTCTTCTAACCACATGGAAGCCGTCTTTAAGCAGCCTTTTTATGTCAACTTCCTTTTCTGCCTTTTGAAAACGTCCGATGGAAAGACAGTGAGGAGCCCACATATAGGTACGGAATACAGCCTGAGTTTTACTAGACTGAACAAGTTTCATTGAGCAGATGTCTGCTGCCATATTGTAAAAGCCGGACTGATAGGAATCACGGATTGCCAGGGTTTTCATTATCTTTATCCTTTCAGGAGAACTGTAATATAATTCTCTCTTGTGAACTTGTCTGATGTTCCACTGAGGGAACCTTGAGCTTAATCTTGTGTATAGGGGTGTATGAGGAAAACGATAACGATTCTTTTTGTACTTGCTTGTGTTTCACTGGCGGGTGTTTACAGAGATGCGGGGCTTGGTATTTTCCCGTTTCTCAAGATGGATGTTGGAGCCAGGGTATCAGCTCTGGGGGGAACCGGCGCTGTGAATGGAGGAGAACTGGCTGTTTTTTCCAATCCTGCCCTGCTTGCAGGCCGTGAATCTTCTGTTTCTGCTGGCCATAATCAGTGGTTTGGAACAACAACTCAGAATTATCTGGCTGCAGTTTCCGGCCTTGGGAGAACTTTCACAGGTTCTCTTGCTTTAAGGTCAGTTTCAACCACGGGAATAGAGTACAGAGAAACGCCTTCATCGAATCCAGTGGATGAATTCAATGTTACGGACTTTTCAATCAGTGGAGCAATTGCTGCTGCCATTGGTGATTTTGATGCAGGTCTTGGCGTTAAGCTTATACATGAAAAGATATGGCTTGAATCATCTCAGGGCTGGGCTTTCGATGTTGGTTTCAATTATCACATCTCTTCCAGCTTGCTGTTCAGCACGGCTTACCTTCATTCAGGACCATCGGTCACTATGGATGAGAATGATTTCAGATTTCCCCGCACGTGGGTTTTTGCTTCAAAATGGGATGGACACACTCCTCTGGGGGCCATTTCTCTTTCCGGACAGGTTATGCGTCCGCTGGACAATCGAACAAGTGCAGGTTTCGGTATCGAGATAACCCCTGTGCAATGGGTTGCTCTCCGGGGCGGTTGGAAGATCAACGATGACAGCAGCGATCTTACCGCAGGTGCTGGTCTTTCCGCAAAGAACTGGACTGTTGACTATGCATTTGTCCCCGGCAGCTATTCACTGGGCACAACACATCGTTTTTCTCTTTCAAGATCGCTCTAGGTTGTGAAGATTCTTCTGGTGAATGATGACGGATTTGATGAGCCAGGCCTGAAGGCGCTTGAGGATGTATTTTCCGGGCATGAGGTCATTACTGTGGCTCCGTTTCATCATCACAGCGGAGCCAGTATGTCGCTTAATTTGTACTCTCCGCTTACTTTAAGGAAGCACGGCCCTGGAAGATACTCTGTGGAGGGGACACCGGTTGACTGTGTTAAACTTGCTCTGAGTGAGCTGATAACAGGAGAGCCTA
>JAOZLN010000137.1:0-1742 GCA_029934845.1 Candidatus Sabulitectum sp. | reverse complement strand
TTAACCCCGGTGCTAATGTTGCAAATAATACATGGTATTCCGGTACGGTTGCAGCTGCTACAGAAGCAGCTTTCTGGCAGATACCCGCCATTGCTATCAGTCAGGAATACTCATCTTCCCCTGATTTCGAGCTTTCATCAAAGGTAATAAATAAAGTGGTTGACCACGGGCTGTATAAGATGATACAACCTGGAATGCTGCTTAACATCAATGTGCCGTCCAAAACTCACTCGGGATATCAAATCACAACCATTGGCAGTTTCGCCAGAGAAATTCCATTTACCCCGGTGGAGAATGGTGAATCATACAGATACGGTCCCTATGAGATGCAATCAGTACGGGAAGAATCCGGGACTGATGTGCATGCTCTGCTGGACGGTCAGGTAAGTTTTTCTATTATTTCTTCCACTCGGTTTACGACCGAACCTGCAAAAGATCTAAGACAATGGTGCTCGCAGCAATCCTGACTCTATGTGTTCTGCAGGGAATTCCTGATGCTGTACATCTGACACACGAGGTTAGTGTTACGTTTGAGATGGACGGATCCATTACAGAACGAACAACTGCAGTGATCATTCCACTGACCGGCAGAGGGGTGCAGCGTTATTCAACCATAAGTGTTGCTTTCCGCACAGGTATGGAAGAAGTAGAAATAGCACAGTCTTATGTGGGGCACTGGAGGGGTGGCAGAGGCAGCTCACAGGCAGAAATATCAACCGGTCCTCACAGAATACTCTCAAGAACAAACAGACTTGAATCCTCTTTACGGGAAACTATACTTCATATGCCCGGTCTTGAGGTTGGCGATACGGTAAAGGTTGATATTGTTAGAACAATTTATTCTCTTCCCCTTTCAGATGTGTACAGTTACTCGTTTTCCCCGGCACTTCAGGACAGCGTGGTAAAATCGGTTCTTCAGGTGAATAATGATCTGAACATTCAACTGATCTCCAGTGAATCAGGCAGCTCGTGGGAATTCTGGAATCTTTCTCCGGTTCCGTTCCATCCTCTTGCAGAGTATTATTCTCCTGTAATCTCCATTGCAACAGGCACCCCGGAAAGACTTTCTTCTGAAGCTTCAGTTGCACTGGACAGGCCGGAGCATGCAGATTGCTCAAGGCTTGATGAAATAGTTCGTGTGACCGGCTCAGATCCGGGAGCTCTGCGAGTCTGGGTTGCGGAAAATATCAACTACACCGGTGCAGATGCAGGAGTATGGCCCGGATGGTCACCCAGATCTCCTGAAGAAACCCTTGAAGACGGATCCGGAGTATGCAGAGACAGGGCTGTTCTGCTTACGTGGCTTCTTCGGAAGGCAGGCTATGATGCATACCCTGCACTGGCGGCAACAAATGGAGCCACTCCCCCGGTTGTTGATGCAAGAAGCTTCGATCACATGATCACTGTGTATAGAAACCCCCTGGACGATTCATGGATCGTTCTTGACCCCACACCAAGAGGTATACCCATTGGTGCAGGAGCCAGTTTCGGACTTCGTGGTTGTACTTTTCTACCAATCATTCCTGGTGGAACAGGTCTTCAGACCATTCCCCAGAACGGGTGGAATGACACATTGAGTATTTTGATCTCAGGCGAGATCGATTTGGAAGAAAATTTGATAACAGGAGAGCTGAAAGCAGCGGGTTACGGGGTTCCCCTGGAGCTTATCACTACACTTTTTACCAGGTCCGGACCATCAACCAGAAATGAAATGTTCAGAAGGTTTTTTGGAGCACTGCAGT
>JAOZLN010000136.1 GCA_029934845.1 Candidatus Sabulitectum sp. | reverse complement strand
TTCGCGGGCCTTCTCCGCCAGAGCTTTCACTCTGCCGTGATAGGGATGTCCACCTCTGTCAAACACCACGGTGTTGATTCCCTTTTCCTTTGCCAGTTCTGCAAGTTTAGCACCAAGAGCCTGAGCCTTTTCTGTTTTTGACCCGTTGGCTGATGCTCTGAATTCTTTGGAATCTGTGGTAAGAGCAAGAAGGGTTTTCCCCTCAACATCATCAATCAGACAGGCAATCATGTGCCTAAGAGATCTTCTTACGAAGAGTCTCGGGCGTTCAGGCGTACCGGAAACTTTCTTTCTAAGACGCCTGTGCCTGCGGGAGAGGCTTTCTCTTCTAGTCAGTTTTGCCATTCTTACACCTCTCCTTTCTAAGTGACTACCGACTTGGCAGCCTTGCGCTTCACCTGCTGGTCGCTGTAGCGGAATCCTATAAGATTATAGGGTTCCACTTTGCGAAGCTTGTAAAGTGTTGATGCAAATGCACCCACAAGATGCTTGTCGATACCTGTAATTGTCAGGGAAAATTCGTTCTGACCCGGTTTAACTTCAACAGTCAAACCTGCAGGTATCGCAGCCACAACCCTGTGACTAAAACCAATCTGCATGTCGAGTGCCTTAGGCTTAACCTCGGCACTGTATCCTTTTCCCTGAACTATTAGAGTAATGGAATGTCCTTTTGAAACACCCAGAACTCTGTTGTTGATCTCGGCACGGGTTACCCCGTGAAGTCTGCGCTGATCCTGACTGTCATCTGCTCTTGCAACGTGAAGGAATGCACCTTCAACTTTGGCAGTAATTCCATCCGGAAGAGGATATTTACCCTCTCCAAGCTTGCCTTTTACAGAGACCAGCCCATCAGCGATCTGTACTTCTATTCCATCAAGAGGGATGGGAAGTCTGCCTATTCGTGACATTATCCCCCCCTACCAGACGTGAAGCAGCACTTCGCCGCCGATTTTGTTTTTTCTTGCTTCTGCGTCTGTGATAACACCACGGGGTGTGGTGAGAACAGCAAGACCGCGTCCGCCCATTACTCTTTTGATATCGTTTACGCCTGCATAAACCCTGCATCCGGGTTTGGAAACACGCTTAAGACCAAGAATAAGAGACTGTCCATTGCGATAGGACAGATACACTCTTAACATTCCCTGCTTATCGTCTTCCATTCTTCTAAAACCACGGATGTACCCGTGATTGTAAAGAACTCTTGCGATGCTTGCCTTCATCTTTGAGGCTGGTATATCCACCATCTTGTGTCCGGCGGAAGAAGCATTCCTGATGCGGGTCAGCATATCAGCGATAGGATCTGTCATTGACATATTTCTCTCCCTACCAGCTAGCCTTGCGCACGCCCGGAATCAAGCCACGATTGGCCATGTCCCGGAAACAAATGCGGCAGATGCCGAACTTTCTGAGGTAACCCCTGGGCCTTCCGCACAAGGAGCACCTGTTGTATTTCCTGACTGCGAACTTTGGTGTTCGTTTACACTTCTCGATCAGGCCTTTTTTTGCCATTACATACCTCCTCTGCCGCTGCGGCGGTAAGGCATTCCAAAGAACTTCATAAGTTCGTAGCCTTCTTCATCCGTTTTGGCGGTGGTAACTATGGTTATGTTCATTCCCCGGAACTTATCAATCTTGTCTACATCGATCTCCGGGAAAATCGCCTGTTCGTCTATACCGAAATTGTAATTTCCTCTGCCGTCAAATGACTTGGGAGAAAGACCTCTGAAGTCTCGCACCCTTGGCAGCGAAAAGTTTATCAGTCTGTCAAGGAATTCCCACATGCGGTCTCCCCTGAGAGTTGTGAATACACCAATAGGCATATCCTCACGAAGTCTGAAACCGGCTATGGAATTTCTTGCTTTTGCTACAACGCACTTCTGACCGGAGATGAGTTCCATCTGCGCCTGAGCATTTGTAACGTTATTTGCATTGTCCATAGCTTCTTTGCCAAGCCCCATGTTAAGAACCACTTTGGTAAGTCCGGGAATCTGCATAGGATTGATAAAATTGAACCTCTCCTGCATCTTCTCCCTTATTTCCTCCTGGTACATTTTCTGGAGTCTGGGCATATCTTTTTTCTTCATCATCAGCCCCCTAACCCGCAGAAATTGTTTCGCCGCAGGCTTTGCATACGCGCCTGAGACGGCCTTCGGCATCGCGGGTACGACTGATACCTGTGGCTTTGCCGCATCCTGGGCATATAAGTCTGAGGTTCGATACATGTATCGGAGCCTCTCGCTCAATTATGCCACCCTGCTGATTCTTCTGTGAGGGACGGGTATGTCTTTTCATCATGTTAAGACTTTCGACAATAGCCCTCTGAGTTCCAGGAAATACCTTAAGTATTTTCCCTTCCTTTCCCCTCTCGTTACCTGACAGGACCCTTACCTTGTCACCTTTTTTTACATGCATCTTATACAACCTCCGGTGCCAGCGACACGATCTTCATGAAACGCTGACGGAGTTCGCGGCCCACCGGGCCGAAGATGCGAGTGGCGACAGGCTGTCCTGCCTCATCAAGAATGACGGCTGCGTTGTCGTCAAAACGAACAACTGTGCCATCAGATCTGCTGAGCTCCTTGCGTGTACGAACCACCACAGCCCTGCGAACTTCACTCTTCTTCACTGTACCACCTGGAATGGCTTCTTTCACTGTAACAACAATGACATCACCAATCCTGGCATAGCGGCGTCTTGTGCCACCAAGTACCTTGATACAGAGAACCTCGCGGGCGCCGGAATTGTCGGCCACCTTGAGTCTGGATTCCACCTGGATCATCCTATAGTCCTCCTAAAGTGCTTTCTCAATTACTTCAAGCAGGCGCCAGCGTTTAAGTTTTGAAGTGGGACGGGTTTCCGAAATGGTTACCACATCGCCTGCTCCACACTGGTTCTGCTCGTCGTGAGCATAGTATTTCTTACTCGTTTTGTATCTCTTCTTGTAAACCGGGTGGGAACTGATGGTGGTAACCTGGACTACAATGGTCTTATCCATTTTGTCCGAAACAACCACTCCTCGGAGAACCCTCCTGTTTGTCTTCGTTGCTTCTTCCACCGTTAGCTCCCTTCCTCATCCGCAATCAAACCAAGCTCTCTTTCCCGTATCATGGTAAGAGCCCGGGCAAGATTTCTCTTTGCGTCTCGGATCTTCAGTGGATTCTCAAGCTGATGGGCAGCTTTGCGAAATCTGAGGTTAAAAACCTCTGTACGCATATCACGCACCTGTTCCTGAAGTTCCTCCACGCTCATGGACCGGAGATCATGTGCTTTCATCGCTGAATAACCTCCTTGTCCCTGGCTACAAACCTCGTTTTAAGAGGAAGCTTATGTCCTGCGAGTCGCATTGCTTCCCTGGCAACATCCAGGGGAACGCCTTCTATCTCGAACATGACTCTTCCAGGCTTTACTACAGCTACCCAGAAATCAACTGCTCCCTTTCCCTTACCCATTCTGGTTTCCGCAGGGGTAGAGGTGACAGGTTTATCCGGGAAGAGCCTGATCCACACTTTTCCACCACGACGGACATGTCGCGTCAAAGCAATACGAGCGGATTCGATCTGAGCGCTGGTCACCCAGCTGGCTTCTGTGGCCTGCAGACCAAATTCACCAAAGGCTACAGTGTCTCCACCCTTGGCGCGGCCACGCATGCGACCCCGGTGATGCTTACGAAACTTTGTTCTTTTCGGCATTAACATTCTATATCACCGCTCTCTTAGAATCCAGCAACAGGTACTTCATGTACCTCGCCTTTGTAGATCCACACCTTAACGCCGATAACACCGTATGTTGTACGGGCAACGCCCTTGGCGAAATCAATATCCGCTCTAAGAGTGTGCAGGGGAACTCTTCCCTCGTGGTAAGTGTTGATCCTGGACATTTCTGCACCGCCCAGACGGCCGGCACAGGAAATTTTGATTCCCAGTGCTCCCGCACGCATGGAATCGGAGATCGTCCTCTTCATGGCTCTTCGCACGCTAACTCTGTTTTCCAGCTGCCTGGCCACACTGTCTGCCACAAGTACGGCATCAGTTTCAGGTTTCTCAACCTGGTTGACCTTGATTTTGACTGTTTTCTTTGTCAGGTGCTTAAGCTCGCTTGTAAGACTGTCAATTGTACTGCCTCGGCTTCCGATTACAAGACCCGGGCGGGCGGTACTTATGACAACCTGTACTTCCTGAGGCTTACGCTCTATGAGGATTCGGGAGAGCTGGGCTCTCTCAAGACGACGATACACGTACCTTCTGATGCGTTCGTCTTCCTCAATAAATCTGGCAAAGTCTCTTCCTCTGGCAAACCAGTTCGAATCCCAGCTCCGGCTTATACCGAGCCTGAGACCGATCGGATTGGTTTTCTGACCCAAACGATTACTCCTCTCCAGGTTCGGCGCCGTCGGCAACTTTTACCACTATGTGGCTTGTCCGGTGGCGAATCTTTGTTGCTCTACCGCGAGCTCTGGGTCTCCAGCGCATTGTGGTAGGGCCCTCATCAACTGTTATCACTTCAACTTTAAGATCATCAATATCCAGCTTCGAACCCTCTGCTTTGATAACCGCGTTTGCCACGGCGGAATCAAGGATACGGCCGACTATCTTTGACGCGTTCTTGGGAACGGTCATTAGAATCGACAAAGCCTGATTTACAGACTTACCTCTGACAAGGTCGGCTACTGCACGAGCCTTCCTTGGGGGGACTTTTACAAATCTAGCTTTTGCTGTTGCTTCCATTTTCCCCCTCCTTAAGTGGTTGTTGCCTTCTTCTCGCGGTGACCGCGGAAGGTTCTTGTGGGAGCAAACTCACCGAGCTTGTGCCCAACCATGTTCTCAACAACAAACACCGGTACGAATTTCCTGCCGTTATGCACAGCAAAGGTGTGTCCTACAAAATCCGGTGGAATATCTGACCTGCGAGCCCAGGTCTTGATTACTCTCTTGTCTCCAGATTCCTTCTGAACACTTACCTTTTTCTGGAGGTTCGCATCGATGAATGGGCCTTTCTTCAGTGAACGGGCCATATCTACTTCCTCCTCTTACCGGTAGGTCTGCGTCTTGATATCATTTTGTCTGACTGTTTCCTGCTCTTGCGTGTACGAAGCCCCTTGGCAAGCTGTCCCCATGGAGAGCACGGATGGCGTCCTCCACTGGTTTTACCTTCTCCTCCACCCATTGGGTGATCAACAGGGTTCATTGCAACACCGCGAACATGAGGTCTACGACCACGCCAGCGACTTGCTCCGGCTTTACCAGGCACAATCAGGTTGTGCTCCATGTTGCCAACTGTCCCAATTGTAGCTGTGCATTTTACCGGTATTCTGCGCATCTCTCTTGAGGGAAGTTTCAGCATGGCATAGTTACCCTCGCGGGCCATAAGCTGAACTGCGGCTCCGGCACTTCTGGCCATCTGGCCACCCTTGCCGGGCTTAAGTTCAACATTGTGAATCATCGTACCCAGTGGAATTTTAGTAATGGGAAGATGATTACCTATCTCCGGAGCTGCTTCAGGCCCGGACATGATCTGTGTATCTACTGCAAGACCAGTTGGTGCAAGAATGTAGCGCTTCTCTCCGTCAGCATAAACTACAAGAGCAATCCTTGCTGAACGGTTGGGATCGTATTCAATTGAAGCAACTCTTCCGGGGATACCGATCTTGTTGCGCTTGAAATCAATCGCACGATACATTTTCTTGTGACCACCGCCGCGGTGTCTGGCAGTAATACGACCGTTACTGTTACGACCGGCATTCTTCTTGAGAGGAGTCATTAATGACTTCTCTCCATGGTCCCTGGTGATCTCTGCGAAATCAGGAGAAACCTTAAAACGGGTACCGGGAGTCATGGGTTTCCATCTTTTAAGTCCCATGATTACACCCCCTCAAAGAAGTCTACAGAGTCGCCCTCAGCCAGGGTGACGATTGCCTTCTTCCAGGCAGATCTGCGACCTAAGTTCCGGCCAAGTCTTTTGACTTTGCCATCCATATTGATTGTATGAACCTTTAAAACCTTAACTTCAAAGATCTTTTCAATTGCATTTGCGATCTGAGGCTTAGTAGCACTGGGAATCACTTTGAAGCTGTACTTGTTGTACAACTCACGGGCAATCGTTGATTTTTCAGTTACGATAGGTTCAAGAACGATTTGACGTGGGTCCATTTAGTTCACCCTCGCCTTCAGATGTTCCAGAGCGTTCTCTGCAACCAGTATTACCTCTGAGTTAACCAGAGTGGTAACCGGTACATGGCTGGCAGCCACTGCAAATACTCCGGGAATGTTGCCGGCAGCTCTGGCCACAAGGTTGTCACCGTTTGTAAGGATCACAGCCTTTTTGCCAGTGAGCCCGTTTCCGCCAAGCATTTCTCTTACTTCATTTGTCTTTCCATCAACCGAGAGATCGCGAATGATCCTGAGATTTCCCTCAGAAAGTCTTTCACTGAGAATCCCTGCCAAAGCCTTGCGACGAACCTTGCGGTTGATCTTGATGTTGAAGGTTCTCAACTTTGGACCGTGGGCAACACCACCACTACGCCAGATCGGGCTCTTGAAAGAACCGGCACGGGCATGGCCTGTACCCTTCTGTCTCCAGGGTTTTCTTCCACTGCCTTTTACCTCTGCTCTGGTAAGAGCACTGGCGTTACCCTGGCGCTTGTTCGTTTGCTCTGCGCGAACGACTTCCCAGAGTACATGAGTGGAAACACCCATAGCAAAGAGTTCGTCGGGGAGCTTTACAGCACCAACCTCTTCACCCTTCATGGTGTAAATTCTGGCTTCTGCCATCAGCTCTCACCTCCACTGCGAATCTGCTTCCTCACCATGAGGTAGCCATTTTTGGCGCCGGGTACAGCACCTTTGATAACCAGAAGATTCTTCTCAACATCGATCTGAACGACCTCGAGATTCTTTATGGTTCTTTTTGTGTTTCCTGTCTGACCTGGCATCTTTTTGTTCTT
>JAOZLN010000135.1 GCA_029934845.1 Candidatus Sabulitectum sp. | reverse complement strand
TGGTTGACGACAGGGTATCAGTTGAGGCTGAGCTTACAGCAATGCTGGTGGAGAAGAAATGATACATTCTACAGCGATCGTTCAATGCTCTGCACCTGATTCTGTAGAAATAGGACCTTATGCTGTTGTGGGTCCGGAAGTTGTATTGGGCTCTGGTGTTGTTATTGGTGCTCATGCAGTAGTAGCGGGTATTACAACTCTTTCTGCTGATGTAAATATTGGACCAGGCGCTGTGATCGGTACGCCGCCTCAGGACCTGAAATTTGCAGGTGAAAGAACAACTCTCGAGATCGGAGCAAGAACGGTGATCCGGGAGATGGCCAATATCAACTGCGGTACCAGCGCCACCGGCAAAACCGTAATTGGTGCTGATTGTTTCCTGATGGCCTTCAGCCATGTGGCTCACGACTGCGTTATCGGAGACGGTGTGATACTGGCCAATGCAGTGAATCTCGCAGGTCATGTGGAGATAGGCACAAAGGCAATTATTGGTGGTATTGTGCCTGTTCATCAGTTTACCAGGATCGGCGAATACTCAATGATCGGTGGAGGGTTCAGGGTCTCCAGAGATGTGGCTCCTTTCACCCTTGCAGGTGGAGAACCTCTTAGAATGATAGGTGTGAATAAACTGGGACTGCGCAGAAACGGTTTTTCCAACCAGGAGATATCTTTTGCTGCGGATGCTTTTCGTTTTTTCTTTAAGAACCCCGAAACAATGGCGGACAAAGTCGCAGCAGCTCTTGCAGAGGAATCAGAGAATTCGCTGAAGAGAAGAATGGCTGAATTCATTACAGCCTCTTCGAGAGGGGTTACCATCTGAGCCATATTTCTCTTATTCTGCTTTTGCTTTGCGGGCAGTCCATGGTTCCGGACTCTACAGAGATTGAATACCGGAACCCCCAGGGAGCATTGCTTCGAAGCCTTGTTTTTCCCGGGTGGGGGCAGTTTTATAATGAAAAACCAGTAAAAGGACTGATTTACGGCACCCTGGAGCTTGGGTTGCTGGGGCTTGTTTTTTATGAGAACAGCAAAGCTGAGCATGCAAGAGAGATGTACCAGGAAACAGAACTTGCCTCCTGGCAGAACAGCTATGAGTTTCACAGTGGCCTCCGGCGTGATTTCATCTGGTACACCGCAGGGGCCTGGGTTGTAGGATTGCTAGATGCTTATGTAGATGCCTATCTTTTCAGCTTTGAAGCAGAGAATACAAAATTTGATGGCGATGTGGGTTTCAGCATGAGAGCGGTTATCAACTTCTGACTAAGGGAATGAAATGATCTTTCACCTTGTATACTTCTTGACAGCGGGATTGGCCGCTTCAGAACCTGAGCTTCTTGAAAGAGCCGTGCAGGGAGACAAGGAAGCTTTTGGAGAAATAGTCAGAATGTATGAAAAAAGGGTTTTCAGGGTGGCAAGAAGGATGTGCAACTGTGATGATGATGCCTGGGACATCACACAGGATGCTTTCATAAAGGCCATGAAGGCCATGCATAGTTTTAACACTGAATATCGCTTTTTCACATGGATGTACAGAATTGTTACCAATACTGCCATCAACCTTTCCCGTTCCCGCGGCAGGCGCGCCGAGGTGGAATTTGATGAGGGGTATGGCGGGGGCGGTCAAACTGCCACTGCAGACACTACTATTCAGGAATGCAATCGGGATATTCTTGTTTCTGCTGTACAAAAGGCTGTTGAAAAGCTCACACCTGCTTTGCGTTCTGTGTTTGTTCTAAGGGTTGATCAGGAATTGAGCTATGAGGAGATCGCTGAAACACTTGATATTGCCACCGGTACAGTTATGTCAAGATTGAACAGAGCCAGAAGCTCTGTAAAGTCATTTGTGGTCGCCGAGCTTGGGGGGAAACCATGACCTGTCCTGACAGGAATACCCTGATGGCCTGGTGTGATAACGAAATTGTATCCCCGGAAGCGAACCATATCTCTGAACACATCAAGCACTGTGACAGCTGCCGAGCTTTTACAATTACTCAAAAACAGATGGAATCTGTATGGCGAGACGCCTGGACTGATCCCGGTGAAGTGAGATTTGCCAAAATGCGCAGTTCTGTCAAACAGGAAACTCCGTGGTGGCGGTCCCAGCGGACATGGTTCATTGCTGCTGCCATTTGTGCAGCTTACATCGGTGTAAAAGTATTCTACATTGATGGTACAGGTACATCTCTTTCAAGTATAGCACTTCAAGAAACACCTGCTTCAGTTCAAGTTACAACAACAGATATTTCTGCCGATCAGGATGAGTCTTTTGTGGTGGAAATGGAAGAAACGGCAGCAGTTGAATGTGCCGAAGAAGAATTTGAGATTCCACAGGATGAACTGGTTTCAGGCCAGTCAGAGGCTTCTGAGGTTATTGAAGAGTTATCCGTGGACCTGTCACTGACAGAATCCGGCTCCGATGTTGTTTTTAACTCGGTTGAAGGATATCGCCTAATGAATTCTGAAGATTCACCGGAACCCCTGGAAACAGCTGATGAGGTTCTTGAACAGGAAGCATTTTCTCGAACTGCTACTGCCTGTCCAACAGAATCTGCCGGTTCAGGTATGGTGGGGGAAGGATTATCGGGTGGGGTCGGCGGAGGCGGCAGTGCCGCATACGGTTCAGTGGGAACGTCGATCTTACGGGATAGTGATCATCAGTGCGATGACTCAATTGAAGATGCTCAGACTGTATTGCCGGTTCAATCGGAGATACAGTTAACTGCATACATCGTTTTGGTCACACTGGAATCAAAAGAAGATATTCAAATTCAGCGGTTTCAGTGGAATTCACTTTTCTTAATGATAGATACTCTTCTGGAGGATAACTGGAATCGTTCTGTGGAAATGCTTGTCTTCACTGTTAGCAGCCAGGGAATTCTTTCTGGAGACAATATGGTGGAAGGTACTGTAATAGATATTCCTGAAGCAGGTTACGGTGACTGCACAGTAACAGTTCAGTTCTTCTGATTTGCTGCCCCTTTCCATTCCAGTCTAAGAATGATAAATTCATCTTATATAAGTTTCTTTTTGAAGGGAGATCGTTGATGACTGGCAGAATTATTGTCGCAGTTTTGTTGTCGTTTGCTTTTCAGCTAATGGCAGAGGAAAACAATTTAACCAGAATTGCTGTTATTCCGGTCTTTGATGACGCAATGGAAAACTACGATACTCCTGAGCTCAAGACTGCAGCTGAAGATGTATTTATTCAGAGTGGACGATTCGATGTTGTTGATGCTTCCACTCACGCAGAGTATCTGGGAGACCCTGATGACCAGAACATTCGTTTAAGAACGATTGCAGCAGATCTTAATATTGATATGTTCATGCTGCTTGATGTTTCTTTGCCCAGCATGGAAGTTAGTCATGGCACAGCTGACAGTCTGTTTGTTACGCGAAACACCTCTGTAGATATTACAGGTCGTTTTTACACCTCAGAGGGAAGTCTTCTGGGATCAGTAAGAGAAAGGAAGTTTTCGGGAAGCCTTCTCAGTTCGACATCGATTGATCTTGAAAGCCTTGCTTTGCAGGGGGTCGTTCTGGTTGTTCAGAGAAGCCTTAATGAAATTTTCCCGTACGAGTTTACATTTATTGTTGCCGAAGGCCCGGTTTTCCCAATTCCTTTAGGCGCAGACAGCGGTGTAAAAAAGGGAATGGTGTTTTCTGTGCTGGCTCTCTCACAGGGTATTCCCCGTTCTTCAGAGGAGTATCGTCGATTGAGCAGTCACGGTATTCTTCAGATCATTGATTCTGATAACAACTCCAGCAGGGGAAGATTGATTGCCGGTGGTCTGGTGGAAGGTACCCGGGTTGCAGCAGTAGAAAATTCCACACCTGGAATTCTTGCTTTGTCCTATGCGGTACTACCCACAGAGGTTGTTCCCGGTGACGGTCTTACAGGAGAAGAAGCTGAAACTTCCCTGCTAATGAACCAGGCGGAATTCACAGGCGGAACATGCAAATGGGGCTTGTCTCTTTCTGGTACTCTTCTTTCTGGAGTTATGCCCAGAATGTCATCCATAGGCATCAGGGGAGAGATTGGAACAAGGATCCCTGTATCATCCCCGGATCTTGCTTTTAGACTTGGTGTTGGATTTGAGGCCTGCTACCTTAACCAGAATACAAGAGCCGACACTATCTCTGCATCGGCGAATACTGCCACTATTGCAGGGACAGGCAGTATGAATCTAGAGTGGCTGTTCAGCAGCAGGTTCGGTATTCAAATGGGTGCTGTGGGGCGACTGGGCTCATCAGCAGACAGCTGGACTGTAACAGACTGGCGGGGATACAACAGAGATGCTCTTCCGGGAGAACTGTACTATGCAGAGATCAAACCATCGGTGGTGAGCTACTCTGCCGGGCTTACCTATATGTTTTATTAAGACTGAATTATCTTTAAGAATTGTACAGCCCCTGCCGGAAAGCAGGGGCTGACTTGTTGATTCAAAGATGTAATTCGGTTCGGGTGGTATCAGTTCTCAGCATGTTTCCAGGGGCCGTTGGCCATTCCCCGTTCCCAGATTATCTCCATGATAGACCAGGTTGAAACAGCAAACACAAGCCCTGCCATCATTCCTGCAAATCTGGTTCCTATAAGGGCTCCTGCAACTATTGCACCACCGGAGATTGCTGCCATGACCAGTAGAAGAAGTGTGGACGCAAAGGATGCTGCTCCCCATTTCTGGATGAAACGAACTCTGGTAAGGTGTGTTCCCCAGGCCAGAAGTGGGTATCCGATAAAACCAAGAATAGGAACTGGAATACCTGGTATCAGAAAAACCATTGCAAGCCATGCTGCCGTGGTAAGCAGATAGATCCAGACAGCATTCCTGGCATGAGATTTGTACCATCCCAGTTGTTCTGTAATTTCCCCCAGAGCAGTCCAGATGAACACGCCGCCAATTACCCCGAGAAAAAGGCTATGGGTAAGTTCGCCAAGAAAGAAAGCAACAATGAGCGATCCTGCAGCCAGTGAGGCCAGTACGATAAATGAAATAAGAACAAAGCTGTTGTACCGCTCTTTGCATCTGGTGAAGAACCTTGCTCCAAGAAACTGGATCAAAAGAAAAACTACCAGGGCATAGAAGGAAAAAAGCAATGCTGCAGTAGCACTCGGTTCATGACCAGACTGGGTGTTGACTGCGATTGCCAGTATGTTAAATAATCCCATTAGTTCCGCCTTTCAAGATGTGGGAAACTAAGTAATATTTTCTGGTAGTCAACCCTGAGGAGAATTTGGTTACAATGAAATTTCTTTTACCGGTAATGACCTTGTTTGTGCTTCTGGTAACCTCCTGTGGAGAAAGAAGCTTCTCACAGCAGTTAATTGAAGATACAGACTCCAGCAGGTTAATAAATACCGGGCCATGGTCTGTTCGGTACGATTCACTGGATGACGCATCATTGAGATATGAACTTGCTTTTATAAGCACCGGGATCGCTGCACATGGGAAAGAAATAGATTCTCTTCATTTTGAAAGCCAGCTCCCTGATTCAATTCAATTCAACATGGAGTGGCATGTAGGCGGCTCTGCGGTTCTTCTTTTTTCGGTAACCATTCCAGATCGCGGTGATGAACAACTGATAAGCCAGGCCGGATCGGTTTGTACAGGTGCAACAATTGTGCGTCCACCGGGGCTCAGATCGATCTTTCTGTCGGACAGAACAGGGGCAGTGATCGACATTGAAAGGGCTTCTATCGCAGTAGAGCCGCCACCGGACGTTACCCACCATCTGATGGTATACTATCAGCAGGACAGCACAGGGCGTCTTCTTGAGATCATTGACTCTCTTGTTGTAAACTTTACAGAAAGCAATGCTGATTCCATAGCTTTTACATTTATTCACCGGGGTACCGGTTCTGTGATCTCTTCAACTGCCGGTCATTTCCGTGGAGACAGCATTCAGAACAAGTACCTGTGCTTCGCTGATTCAACGGGAATGTATACCGGTGTTTTCCGCAATCAATTCCAGATCAACATTCCTTACCTTGATTCCCAGGGGCGTGTAAGTGTTCAGTCGCGACTTACATCAGCATATCTGTCCGGTGACGGCTATTATCCCATATCAGTTGTTCCTGAGAACTACATTGTTCAGGTTTTTCTTCCGGATTCAATTTCATCCTGGACTCCTCTTTCAAGAGGTGAGTTGCCTGATGAATGGTATTCTGATCCAGGAGGAATTGTCGGGGGGCTTCCCATTGCAATAGGGAATTACACGGAGAGTCAGTTGTTCCCAAGGTATAGAATGCTGATCTTTGAGGGGTCACCTATATCATCCATGGACAGCATCGCTGTAAGAAGAATAGCATCAATACTTAGGAACACACTGGATTTCCCCTCAGTTGAATTCAGCTTTGTAGAGATCATAAATCCTGCAGGGCCAGTGGTTACCTCAGCTTTTGGCGGAATGCTCTTTTCCAGAGGTTCACTTGAAAGCCTTGCTGATGTATCGGCATGGGATGAGAATTTCACAAACGGAATTATTCCCAGCGGCAGCGACATTCTGATCGGAGCAGCACAGGGAATTTTGGTGCAGTCACTACAGCTTGATCCAGTTCTTTCAGATATGCTTGCAGCGTGGATCCCATTAAGATACTATGCTGCAAATGCTGATGACGAAAATGGGCTTTCACTAATAAGAAAAGCGTACCTGAAGTATTATCTTTTTAATACGGAGAACCTTGGGGGAAATGGTAACACATCGGTTATTGCAGAGCATTCACTTGGTGATCCCATGCTGGTTGATTCACCCCTAAGGCCTTTCGTTGCTGGAGGTAAGGGCGTAATTGTTTTGGAGTATCTGCATTCTTTAAGAATGCTGAACCGACTGCCTTACCTGTTACAGGATTTTACCCATGCCTCCAGTGGTAACTTCTGGTTGAAGGTCTCTTCCAGTTTAAGGGTATACAGGGGAACCGAAAAGTATAACCTGCTCAGGGCACTTCTGTATCAGCCTGGAATTCCAC
>JAOZLN010000134.1 GCA_029934845.1 Candidatus Sabulitectum sp. | reverse complement strand
CCTGATGGCGTGGGTTCAGGAGATGAGACGAGATCACTGGCAAATGTGAAAGAATACTGGAGAATGATGAAAGAAGCTGACCCGGGAGCTTCCTGGGAGAAGATAATGACATACAAGCCGTACAGAGACAGAATAATCTACTCTGCTCCTCAGATGCAGATTCTTGAGAAGATATTCAGGGAGGTGTGTCATGGATAGCACAGTTAAGCAGATGCTGGACGGATTTCGCTATTCAGTTAACAGCTATTCTGCCACGCTGGGCCCCGACAATGAAAAGCTGAACAGAGCAAAAGAATTGATCGATTCACTTTTCTCAAAAGCAGAAGACGGTGCTGATATATCGGCTGTCACAATGGACCCGGAGTTCGCAGAGGTTGGGGGTCTTATGGGAACCCTTGCTTCTGAGCCGGTGCTGCCTGTGAAAGAGCAATCTGCAGGGGCTGCGGGAGCTTCGGGAGGCGGGACAACCGATTCAGAGATACCTGCTGCCAGTGTTGTTGCTGTGGGATATCACATGGCTTACGATGCACTGAACGGGGCAGCAAAGGAAAGTCAGGCAGTTTACTATGAAAGAATATTTGAGATCGAAGAACAGGCAGAGAATGCCGTTCACTTCAACACTTTGCTTGCAGAGGATAAAGTACTGCTTGATATGAGCAGAATTCCGCTGATCGAATCAGCAGAAGAGACCCTTAAGCAGGCAGAGACAGTCTTTTCACCTGCAGTTGATCACCAGCAGAAATTGGCAATTGAGACCTATTCGGAGGTTAAGAGTGTTGCTGAGCTTGAGTTCGAAGGAACAAAAATGGCAGAGCTGTCAAATGTGGAGCATGTGTGGGACTCTTTGTTCATAGAGACTTTAGTGCTTTTACCCGGTTGTGCCCAGGCAATTGAAGCTTTCGGCCCCACAGATGGTAGCGTGGCTAAACTGAGAAACAGTCACAAATTCATGGCGGACTTCATGGGAATAACATGGGACGAAGTGTTTGTGGACCCAAGGTTCCTTCTGTTCTGGAATAATGTATTATGGCCTCGGGTGCCTGTGGCGAAGCGGGATATTTACAAAGTATACAGCGCGGATGGCTGGCGTGATCTTCTTAAGGAAAAATTCTATGACCCCTATGTAACAGATCTGCCTGTTCCGCTCCGTGATCCTGAAAAGGCCTACCTGAGATTATGGGAAAGTGAGTACCCTGTTCATCAGACCCTTGAACTTCTTAACTCCCCTCCAAGGCCGGTGATAAGAAAGAAATAGCACAGCTGAATCAGTTTCATGAAACATTGACTTGGCTTTGTGGTTCTTTTATGCTCCCGTTGTTGGACATCCCCGTGCAACCATATGGAGGTAGAAATGAGATTAATGATTCCGGTGCTGTTTCTGGTTTCAGGCCTTTGCCTTGCCAGTAATGTGCTTATCTACAACTACGACCAGGAAGACCTTATCTGGGATTCTGCAGTTGGAGATTCCATTGATACCGGCTACTGGGTAGAGCAGACACTGCTTTCTCTTGGTGATACCGTTGATTCCGGCACTGTTATTCCCTCAGATCTGAGTTCTTACGATGCGGTCTTTGTGATGATGGGTATGTATACCTGTTGAGGAGACAACAACACGATCGCTCCGGCGGAGCGAACAAAGTTGATCACTTACCTTGAAGCTGGCGGTTCCGTTTACTTCGAGGGAAACGACATTGGCTACAACAACAAGGGCTATAATATCTGGCCCTATACCGGTCTTACATACGCAGGAGACGGTGCAGCTGCAACCACAGGTAACGTGCAGAGCATCACCGGAGATCTATTTTGCTCCGGTATGAATTTCAACTATCCTTACAAAACTGAAGCAGACGGATACATTGATTACTTTACGCCCAATGGCGGAGAGCTGATCTTCGAGAGCCAGGACGGCCTGGGAAGAGTTGGCTGCTACACAGGCCCCACAAACAATTATAGAACCATCACCTCGGGTGTTTTCTTCAGTGTATTTCAGGAGAATGGCACCACAAGAGAAGATTTGATGGCTGTTTACATGGAGTTCCTTACCGGAGGGACTGGAATCTCCCAGAAAGATGACATGTTCTTTGATGTTGCTGCAGTAAGCCCGTCTACAGGAATATTCAGCGCAACAGTAACTCTCCAGGAAACTGCATTATGTGACCTTGGACTATTTGATGTTACCGGCCGACGGGTTGGAACTCTGGTTTCCGGCTTGCTTTCCAACGGTACCCATAACCTCTCTGCTTCCGCAGCAGGAATGGCCTCCGGAACCTATCTGATCTCTGGAACAATTGAAGATCAGAGGGTGAGTGTTCGTACGGTACTGCTGAAATAATTTTTCAGGCTGATTGTAAGGAGCGTGCAATGATTTGCACGCTCCTTATTAATTTGTAAGTTATCTGCCGGGTCCAAAAGAGTAATCGCTGCCGTAGGAAAAAGTCCAGCGTGTGTTTCCGTTTTCATTCCACCCCGGACCCAGCCTTGCTGTTCCCCCGGGAATGTTAACACCACAGGAGAGTCCTGCTCCCCAGTGAATTTCTCCGTCCTTGTATTGATCTATAGAGTCAAAGTCGTAGGTCGCGGCTCCCTTTACTTCCAGAAACATCGGCCCCAGAACTTTTCGTGAGGCAAAGATGCTGCCTGCAACTCTTTCCCGTGAAGGCAAAGAGTTCCAGCGGTGTCCGGGAATTCCTCTGGAGGCGGTGAGTCTTGATTCCTCCCACTGATAGTTGTCACCCCAGAGAAGAGATCCCCACATGGAGGCTCCGCTGAGGAAAGCAAACCTGAGGTTGTGAACTGATGTGACATCCCACTGGACAGATCCGTGGTTGTAATTCCTCTGCGGGCACCATCCGGCCTTAAGAAAAAATCTTGTTCCCTGCGAGAATGTAGTGGGGTCAGTTCTTGTGTCTGTCATATAGGTTGCAGTAAGAAGAGGAAAAGCTTCAGTTGTGTTGCCGTTCACATAGGATCGCCCTTTCCACTCGGTGGCAAATTCAACGATCCCGTACCATGAGAACGGTCGTCCCATGGTGAGTGAAACAGAGTGGTCTGTCCAGATCCTTAAAGGATTTGAGCCAGAACCATCAGGCTCGTTTCCTTTAATCTGATAGATACTGCCGGTGACACTGAAATATCTGTTTGTATGCCTGGTGTTTGTAAAGGAACTTAACTCTAGAAAAGCGTAATTATTGCCTCCGCCGGTGTTTACCAGTGTTTTAATTCCCCGGTTATAAGAGTTCTTGTGTTCAAGGGTGAATCGTGCGTCCAGACCGAAGTCGTTATTGTAAGAGAGACCAAATCCCAGAGTGCCGGGGTCTTTCTCTGTTACTGTAAAAGCCAGATCGCACTGATCGGGATCATCCGCTGGAAGCATTGACATTCGGATCATACTGAAAAGGCCGGAGGCGTAAAGTCTCTCTGCAGCATCCATTGCAATCCAGGTATTAAGAGTGTCACCACGTGTCAGCGGCATCCACCTGTCTATGGCCCTCATTGAAACATTGTCATTCCCGCTGAACAGAATGTTTCTTACGGCAAAATCCGGAGGATGCCACCCTTCTCGCTGTTGACCACCAGTTGGAAGATCAGGATTTTCTGCTATCCATGCCATTCCCTGGTTGTAGCCCCATGCAATAAGCGAGTCTGTCATATCGAAACTCCATACAGCAGAATTGTGAAGGTCTGGAGTGAAGAGCCACTGGGGTTCTCTGTGATAATAGTCGTTAACTCTTGTGGAAAGAGCGTTGAATGTAAGGCCGAACACAGTAAGAAGGGATGGTGCATCGGGGAATTCAGTTGGATTTGCCGAACCTACATTTACGGCCAGAACCGGCAGATCCGGCCATGCTTTTTCTGCCACATCCACAGGCATATTGTCAAACACACCGCCGTCGACCAGCATCAGAGAGTCATGAATGAATGGTGGGAATATGCCTGGTATTGCCATGCTTGCCAGCTGGTATTTGTACAATTCTCCCTGGCTGAATATGATCCTGTCACGGGATAAAAGATCGGAAGAGACCACTCGCAGCGGTAAACCGAGAGAATCAAAATCGAAGCCTTTCAAAACCTGGGCAGGGCCTGTCATTCCAGACAGAAGAAAGCCTATCCTCATATTGGAAACTGCGCTGCCGGGCAGAGTCGGAGTGAGCCCTCTAAGACCAAGATTGATCAAGTCCTGCCTGCCACGGATCCGGTCAGGCAGAAGAGTCATGCCGGGTTCCGGAGCAGAGCTGAATAGTTCAGTCCAGTTCATGCCTGAAGTAAGGCTGTCCAGTTGCTCTGCAGAATACCCGCATGCATAAAGACCGGCCATGAGAGCACCCATACTTGTTCCAGCAATGGAAGAAATTCTTATGTTGCTTTCTTCCAGGGCTTTCAAAAACCCCACATGAGCAAGGCCTCTGGCTCCCCCTCCGGCAAGAACCAATGCAACTCCCGGTGGGGAAGTGCTGGGTGGAGATTTTGCAATTGAAGAAGGGGCTGCAAGGGTAAACAGCAGAAACACGAACAAGGCGACTCTCATTATAAAACCTCCAGTATCTCTTATTATGCCTGTTGTACTATTACCCATTGTCTGTTTCATTGCAACATTCAGGCCAGACCCTGTTGTATGAATTTGCTCTGGTGAATTACTACTGAGATACTACCTTTATAACAACTGCTATCATTTTGTCGATGTTATGGAGATGATGCATTTCATCAGGATTAATTGTTACAGCGTCTCCGGGAGCGAGCAGATCAAGTTCTCCGGATCCGTGGCTTATTGAAATTCTGCCCTGGTGTATAAAGTAAACAGCAGTACGATCAAAACTTGCCCTGGCAGTACAACCATCAGGTTCAAGAAAAATTTTCCGTACAGTGAACCTGTTACTTCCTGATGCAGGTCCCGCCAGCAGGGCTTCCCGTATGCCCCGCGCACCCGTCTGCTGTATGCGTTTTCCCTGTGAAGTTCGGGTTATCAGAGCCATAAGCACCTCCTTTACTCTGGATGGATAAGAAACTATCTTACACCCCTGGATGTATATATAGATACGCAGACAGTGTTGTCCCGTTCGTTCTGATATACACATGAAACCCAACAGGAGGAAAGATGAAAACAGCATTTCTTTTAACCGTCGTTTTGGCTTTTGTTTCCTTTGCTGCCGGACTTACAACAGTAGAGTCTTCTGAAACCGGTATTACTTTTGATTTCAACTCAGAGACTCCTGAGTTTGGATCAGTGGTACTTCACGGAACAGAATTCACAAGAGTAAGCATTGATGGCGCAGAGAACCTTGCAGAAGCCGGATTACCGGCTCTTCCGGTTTTCAGAGCCTGGATAGAGATACCAGTTGGTGCTGAAGTAGTTGCAACTGTATCAAATTCCAGTATTGAAACCATTGACTACTACGGTGCTGCTGTTGCTCCCGCTGTGCAAAGTGCAGAGAAAAGCAGCTCCAGAGAAGACTATACAGTCTTGTTTGACAATGATGTTTACAGCAGCGGTTCAGCATACCCCGCGAACTGGGTAAGAATTATCTATGCAGGCGGTATGCGTGGACGCAATCTGGCACTTGTGGAGGTAACACCACTTCGCTGGAATGCTGGTCAGAACGAATTTACTCTTCTTGCAGATGCCCGGATCACCCTTGATTTCCAGGGTGGAGACCTTGCAGCTTCTTACGAGCAGGCTGCCAGACTGGGATGCAGAGAGTATGAGACCATTCTTCAGTCGACTCTTACAAATTACGGCACCTATGAGGGTGGAATGGACACAGGCCCAGGTGAATATCTTATTATCGGCCACAGTGATTTCGTTACAACCGGAATGGATGCCTTTGTCTCTCACAAAGAGGCTCTGGGAAATGTAGTAACAATGGTTGACCTTTCTGTTGCTGGTTCAACTGCTGATGAGATACGCACATACATTCAGGCCGCCATTAACAGTGGAACGGTTTATGTTCTTCTGGTCGGAGACAGTGGATTTGTTCCTGGTGGCTCTGCCACAACTTACGGCGATGTTACCGACCTTTACTATGCCTGCCTGGATGACGGAGGCTGGATCCCAGATGCATTCCTCGGTCGCTTCAGTGTGACAACCACAGGTGAAGCAATTCTAATGGCACAGAGAGTAATTGATTACGAGAATTCAGTTGGTATACTTGACTGGGTTCAGAATGCTCTCTTTATTGCTTCAAGCGACAACTCCAATATTTCTGAGGGAACCCACAACTACTGTATTACGAATTATCTCGATCCAAGGGGATATGTTTCTACAAAAGTTTATCCTTCTCAGGGCGGTACAGCAGCCAACGCAATTACTGCTATCAACGCGGGCATTTCCATGCTCACCTTCAGCGGACACGGTTCACAGACCAGCTGGGCAGACATGAGTTTCAGCTCCAGTAATTTTGCACAGCTTAACAACGATCCCATGCTTCCAGGTGTTCTCAGCCATGCCTGCCTTACCGGTGCTTACAGCACTTCCACATGCTGGGCTGAAACATGGACCCGCACGCCGGGCAGAGGCGGCCTCTGGTTCTGGGGCTCCGTTCCAAGCACTTACTGGGATGAAGACGATTACCAGGAAAAAGGCGAGTACGAGGCATTCCTCGGCAACGATATTTACTGGCCTAAGGGATTCCTGAATCAGGGTCTTATGGCGGTGTATGCCGCATACAGCGGTGGCGGAAGAACGCAGTATTACTTCGAGGGCTACACCCTCTTTGGTGACCCCAGTCTTATCATGAAGACCTGGCCCATGACTGGTATTGAAGAGAATAATTCAGAAGGAATGGGTTCACTTATTACCATCACAACTCCCAATCCTGTATACGGCAGTGCTCCTGTAACCTTAACAGGCGTGGGTGGCCCGGCCACACTGGAGATCTTTGATGTTTACGGCCGTGTAATTGAGAGACCTTTCCAGGAAAATCTTAACGGCACATCCATGTTCACCTGGGATGCCAGTTCCTTGTCCACAGGA
>JAOZLN010000133.1 GCA_029934845.1 Candidatus Sabulitectum sp. | reverse complement strand
TGTGAACGGCCTCCTGCACAACGATACCTACTACATGCCGGTATGGAATACGGGAAATGACAGCCCGGCGGCGATTGCATTCTCAGAGGCATTGCCTGGCTATACCATTGCTCCGTTCTATTACGATGACTTTCAGAACACAGATGCTCTGCACTGCAGAAGCAGGAATGTAATGGACAGATTCATGCTTCAACTGCTGCATACTCCTGTTGATACCATGCAGTCAGGATATCCGGTTACAGTCAATGCCTTCATTCAGTCTGATCCGGCAAATACTCTTACTTCAACCAGTATTTTCTACAGGGTTGATTCAGGCAGCTTTGTAGAGGTACCCATGACGGATATCGGCTCCAACAATTACTCAGGTGTTATTCCAGCCGGTTCTAACGGGTCTTTTATAGAGTACTACATAAAAGCTGTGGATTCTTCCGGAAGAGAAAGTGCACACCCTCAGTTTGCTCCGGGAACATGGTTCAACCACTACACAGTTTCGTCTACCGGGATTGCGCCCAGCGGTGTAACACCTGTGATGATCTGTAACAACCCTTTTAACAGCGTAATGGCTTTCACCGGCCAGCCCGGAACCATATTCACTGTTTTTGATTCTGCGGGAAGAGTTGTTCACAGCTCAGTTGCAGGAGAGAGTGGATTGATGGAATGGATACCTGACCGTGCAATTGCAGACGGGGTTTACCTGTCACAATTCATTCACAACGGTTCAGTTTCAACAACCAGAGCAGTTCTACTGCGATAGACGGTATAAGGGTAAAGCCTCTGCAGGCAGAGGTTTTACCTGAATTTGTAGTTTATCCAGCCACCTGTCATTACCATAATTGCTCCGCCGAGAACCATCATTGACGGTATTTCTTTAAAGACAGAAACCTGCCAGATAACCGAGAACACAACACTTAAGTACCCGTACACTGCGACTTTAGCCCCTGGAGCAAACCTGTAGGCTGTAGTCATAAGGATCTGCCCCAGAACACCAGCGATACCGATTCCCAGCAGAGGAAGAATTGTGTTTCCTGTTGGCATCACACCGCCTGATATGGTTTTTGGCAGAAAAGCCACCACCGAGAAAAGGCTGAACCAGAATACTACCCTCAGGGGGGAATCATATTTTCTGAGGGCTCGCAGGGTTGTGTATGCGGCCCCGGCAAATACAGCTGAAGCAAGAGCCAGAAGAATCGCCCCCGAAACTGACATTCCAATGGGATTGGCAACAAGAGCCACACCGGCAAAAGCTGTGCAAATGGCGATGATCTGTATTTTTTTCAGCTTTTCTCCCAGAAAGATCCACGAGAAGAGAAGAACAAAGAATGGACTGAGCTTGTTAATTGTTACAGTGTCAGCAAGTGGCAGCTTTTCCAGGGCAACGAAGTAAAGCACCATTCCTATGGTGCCAAGGGAACTTCTAAGAAAAAGCAGCCATGGTTTGCCGGAAACCAGTGATTCTCCCCGTTTTCTGATCAGTATGAAGGTAACAATTACCGCTACCATCCCCCTGGCCACGAGTTTTTCGCTCGTGGGTATTCCCGAGTTTGCAGGTACAAGCTTAACTGCCAGTGGAACAAGAGAAAGGAAGAAGGCAGCTGCAGTCATAAGCAGCGCAGCTTTTGTTTCTTTCGTCAAATTTTTACCAGCCTGTAATCTCTGCTTCCAAGACCGATCTTTTCCCCTATGGCAAGTTGTTCCCTTCCGTCTCGTTCCGGCCTGATATGCAGAAACTTGTCCTGACCTGAAGAGGCGTTCTTTTCCAAAGGAGATGCAGCCGTAACAAGATCAAGAGAAGCCTGGTCTATGGCTACAGGATCAGAAGATGCAACCACGCCGATGTCACCCACCATTGGTGGTTTTTCGTTCCTCATGCAGTCGCAGTCCGGTGAGATGTTGATAAGGAAATTAACGTACACCGGAATCCTTGTTGCCATGGTAGCGCCCAGTGCGTATTCAGCCATCCGCTGCATGAAGGTATGCGATTCCTGATTCCAGCTTATGCGAATTGCTCCCACGGGACATCGCTGGATGCATTCTCCGCATCCGGTGCAGAGCGATTCATTAATTCGGACAGTTTCTGCATACTGCTTTATGGCAGAAGCGCTGCAGACAGAGATGCATGCTCTGCAAAGCGTACATTTATCTTCTTTCACATAAGGCATTACTGATGAATGCTGGTAGAGTTTTCCTGCCTTTGCAGCCCAACCCATTCCAAGGTGTTTTATTGCCCCTCCGAACCCCGCCAGCAGGTGGCCTTTGAAATGGCTGATCATTACAGCATTATCGGTTCTTTCCAGTATTGAAGCCAGTCTTGCAGTATCAGTCGTGCAGTGTTCCGGAAGATCAACTGAATACTCATCTGTACCGGCCAGACCGTCTGCCACGATAAATGGAGGAAGATCAGGCATTCTGAATCCGTGATCGTAAGCAAGAGAGACATAGTCCGGGGCAGTCATTCTTCTTCCACCGTAAAGAACAGTTGTGTCGGTTAGAAAGGTTCTGCGTTCAGGAAGATCAAGCGCCTGTATTATCATTTTCACCAGAGATGCAGGAATGTAGGAAGAGTTCCCCTCTTCGCCTGGATGTATCTTTACCGCCGTCAGATCATTATTGCTGCCAGGGCTGGAAAACAGGTAAGGAGCAAGAAGCTCTTTGAATCCGGCAGGATCCATCTTTTCCACTGGAAGAAATCTTACATCGTTCACAGCAACCGCCTTTCATGTTATGGCCAATTATAACCTGCTGCATATGGTTCCTTGCATAATGTCTTTTGTCAGCGTATTCTTAGCTCATGAGTAGTTTAGTATGGGTGGAACTTGATGCACACAGTCCCGACCACAATCTGGCCGAGATTAGAAGAAGCAATAATTTCAACGGGCTTCATTGTGCTGTTGTTAAAAGCAATGCTTACGGTCACGGAGTCAGTGAGATCTTACCCCTTTTAACAACAGCCGACTGGCTTGCGGTTAATTCCCTTGAAGAGGGGCTTGAACTCCGGAGCATGGGAGAGAAGCGACCAGTTCTTCTTCTGGGACATGTACCGCTTCACCGAATCGAAGAAGCCAGAGAAGCCGATCTTAGAATCATTATTTGTAACTTCGAGACTTTGAAAGCAGTCAGAGAGCTTCCGGTGTCAAGAATGGAAAAGAAGATTCACCTTCATATCAAAGTGGAAACAGGAACATGGAGACAGGGTGTTCTTCCTGATGATGTTGTACCAATGGCCAGAGAGATCACAGAGATATCCGGGGCTGTTCTTGATGGAATTTACACACACTTTGCAAACATTGAGGACACGCTCAGCCATCAGTACGCTGAAATGCAGCTGAACACATTCCAAAAGGTTCTTGATGATCTTAAGAAAGAAAACCTGACCCCTCCGGTTATACACACTGCATGTACAGCCGCGGCTATTCTTTTTTCCAAGACACATTTCTCGATGATAAGAACCGGCATTGGTCTTTACGGTTTGTGGCCGTCCAGAGAAACCAGGCTTTCTGCAGAAACTTCAGAATGCAGGCTGCCTGATCTGCGACCGGTGCTTTCCTGGAAAACCAGGATCGTTCAGATAAAGGAAGTTCCTGCTGGAAGCTACATTGGCTATGGGGGAACGCACAGAACAACCAGGAATTCCAGAATCGCTGTTCTGCCTGTGGGGTATGCCGACGGTTACCGAAGGTCTGTGGGTAATACCGGATGGGTGCTTATTGCAGGAAGTCGATCACCTGTTCTGGGACGAGTATGCATGAATCTGTGTATGGTGGACGTTACAGATATTCACGGTGCTCATTTAGAGGATGAAGTTGTTCTTCTGGGTAGAAGTGGCAGTGAAGAGGTTACAGCAGAGATGTTGGGCCAATGGATGGATACAATAAACTACGAGGTGGTTACCGGTATCAGCCCGCTTCTTCCAAGAAAAGTTACGAAAGGAGCCTAAGGTGTTTATTGAAGTAGTTGGAAGCAGTGGCTCGAAAAACATTGACAACCGGCTTGTGTGTATGAGACTGGGAGAAAGGGTTCTTATTGATGCAGGATGTGCTGCACTTATCCCCGGGCCTGAGCTTGATCTTGTAGATGTTGTTCTTCTGACCCATGCCCACCTTGATCACATTTTAGACCTTGGGTTCATACTTGACTCAATGGTTTCCAGAAGAACCAGACCGCTTGTTGTAATGGGTAGCGAAGCATGTCTCAACATTGTTAAATCGCACTATATGAATGGCCTTCTCTGGCCTGATTTTTCGAGAATCCGCATAGAGGGCAAAGCTATTCTTGAGTACCGTGTACTTCAGGATGAAGTATGGACAGCTCTTCCGGGAGATGTGGAATGCATGGCTGTTCCTGTTAATCATCCTGCTGGAGCAAGGGGATTCCTTTTCAGGCACTCTACGGGAATTGTGGTTTACTCCGGAGACACCGGACCTACAGACAAACTGTGGAGAATGGCAAACAAGCAGGGAGAGCTTATTGCCGTGGTTATTGAAGTGTCATTCCCGAACTCAAAACGCGATATAGCAATGGCTTCTGATCATCTGTGTCCTTCGCTTGCTGCAGACGAATTGAACAAACTTGGATGCGCAGATATTCCTGTTCATGTATTTCACATGAAGCCCTGGTTTGCCGATGAAATAATTGCAGAGCTTGATCTACCGGGAAAACAGACCATTTTTCTAAAATCGGGATACAGGATAAAGTTTATCTGACCTAATCATCTCTCATACTCAGGTACAGCGATGCCTGAAAGATCGATTTCAGCGTGGAGACCAGCAGTGATACAAGAAGTATCCATACCAGAGTAAAGATCACTGCAGCGGGATTAGAGAATCCCCATGCGAACAGCAGGATCACTGCAGGCAGAGAAGCCAGAAAACCCAGAAGACCAAAGCTTACTCCTCCTATCAGTTGATGCCCCCAGTTTCCCTTTACATCACTCCATGCGCTTTTAAGTGCGGTGAACGGGTCAACCCTGTCGATAACCAGTCTGGGTGCAACGAAGAAAGAAGCCATTGTCCACATTGTTCCCAGGCTTCCTGTAAGAAGATTCTTCCTTCCGCCCCGGCCCTGCAGCATTTTAAGAGCAAGCCCTACAGTGGCTTCAACCATTGCCCAGGCGGCGATGTAAGTTACCACGGACCATGAGGCTTTAAACCCGTCGCTTACAGTTGGATCTCCTCCAGCCATTCTTATTTCGGCACAGGCGATCACAGCGCAGTTGAAGAAAGTGATCAAAAAGTAGTTGAAAAAATAAAAGAGAAAGGCAAGAACAATAAATCCTGTCCGGTTCTGTATGTAGAGCTCGCTGATATCTCCACCTGCAGCAGAAACAGGAAAGTAAAAACTGGCGCTTACCAGCAGGCAGAGTATCCCTGACAGAACAGGGAAAAGAACAAGTTCCTTGTCGGCCATGAGGATCTTCCAGCTTTTCTGAACTGCATCAAAAGTCTGAGAGAACACATTCATATTTCTACCACCTTCTCTATTGCTGAAAACCCGGAGGTTTCGTATTTTTTGCCCATGAAGAACACAAAACCATTCTTACGGGAAAATCTGCCAGGCAGCAGGGTGTGTATTCTGTCTCACTATGCTGCAGTGGATAGTTTATTCAATTCTACAGTTAAGATACTACATGAGCAGTCAATTCTCCATTCTGTCCTGGGGCCCCAGCATGGTTACTGGGGCGAAACCCAGGACAACATGATCGAGTGGGAAGGCTACATCCACAGCAGATTTGGTGTTCCAGTGAACAGCTTGTACGGAAGAACCCGAACCCCGACTGACGCAATGCTTGCCGGGGCAGACTGTGTTCTTGTTGATCTTGTGGATATTGGAAGCAGATATTACACTTACATTTACTCTATGGCTCTGACTATGAGAAAATGTGCAGAAATTGGTATTCCTGTTGCAGTTGTAAACAGGCCGAACCCCCTTGGTGCAAGAATTGTCGAGGGTCCGATCCTTGACCTTGATCTTACATCCTTCGTTGGTCTTTATCCCATTCCTGTCAGGCATGCTCTATCCATAGGAGAGCTGGCTCTGCTTTTTGCCGAAATGGATGGTCTGCCCCGGCCTGTAATTCTAACCATGGAAGAAGAATCCCAGTGGGTGATGCCTTCTCCTAACATGCCAACTTTAGACACAGCACTGGTTTATCCTGGAATGTGTCTTCTTGAGGCAACCAACCTTTCCGAGGGCAGAGGAACCACCAGGCCTTTTGAAATATTTGGTGCTCCGTGGCTTAACCCCTGGAGACTTTGCAGCGAGCTGAATGATTCATCTTTTCTTCAGGGCGCGGTACTCAGACCTCATTTCTTTATTCCGACTTTCAACAAACATGCAGGAATTAAATGTGCAGGGGCACAGATACATGTGACGGATAGATCTGTTTACAGACCATTCAAGGCTGCTCTGGGTATTCTTAACCACTGTTTCAAAGCGGAAGAGACAATGTGGAATGATCCTCCTTATGAATACGAATACCACAAGAAGCCTGTGGATATCTTGTCGGGTAACAGCCAGGTGCGACATGCAGTAGATGGTGGAGAGAAAGAGAATCTTGTTAAACTTGCCGTAACACCTTCCGGTCCATGGAAGGAAACAGTGCGAAATGTTGTTGATGAGCCGGAAAGGTTCTTGTTTTGACCATAGCCCTCTGTTGTATATTCCCTCTGTATTTATTTTATTGAAGGGAAACTCGTTTTGAAAATTGCTTTTATTTCCGATATACACGGCAACCTGACCGCTTTGAAGGCCGTCATGGATACTCTTAACAGCAGAGAGATCGACCTTGTGGTGAATCTTGGCGATCTGGTTCACTATGGCCCGGTGCCATCAGAGGTGATCAGTTTTGTTCAGAACAGTGATATTGAATCTGTTCAGGGAAACTGCGACAGAGCCGTTGCAAGGCGGCGCAGCAATACCGGGGAACAGTATGAGAACCCGCACTGGAGGAATATTGCAGCTGATTTTTTTGAATGGACCTCGGATCAGAT
>JAOZLN010000005.1:9716-20795 GCA_029934845.1 Candidatus Sabulitectum sp. | reverse complement strand
ACTGCTCTGGCTGACAAAACGAATTTCGGGATTGTCCAGCAGATACTGTTCTTCCTCTGAAGAAAGAAACGAGTGATCAGCAAATGCGGTAAGAACGGAAAAACAAAAAAGCAGACCCAGAACAAGAAAGCGCATAAAACCCCCAGATATTTTAACACTGAGTATGTATGAAAATTTCATGCAAAACAATGGGTCATACATTTAACCCTACTTCATTTGTCATAATGAGTAATCCTGACCTGGGTGTGATAAGACAAAAACCGGGATGTGGCGGAAGAGTCCCTGGGATTTTAGAACTATAGTCTCTTTTCGGATAGCCGAGCATCGAAAAGAAACTTATCTTTCCAGCTTTCTGTACACATATCTGTGGGGACGATCGGCAACGGTACCAAGTTTCTTCCTGCGATATTCTGCGTACTCGCTCCAGTTCCCGTCAAACCAGATGATCTCACCGTCTTCAAAGGCAAGAAGGTGGGAACAGACCCGGTCGAGAAACCAGCGATCATGGCTGATCACCAGTGCACAGCCGGCAAATTCATCAAGGCCTTCTTCCAGGGCGCGAAGAGTGTTCACATCCAGATCGTTGGTAGGCTCATCCAGCAGAAGAACATTCGAGCCCTCTTTCAGCATCAGAGCCAGGTTCAATCTGTTCCGCTCGCCACCGGAGAGAATACCAACCTTTTTCTGTTGATCTCCGCCTGAAAAATTGAACCAGGAACAGTACGCCCTGCTGTTAACCTCTCTGGTTCCCCCCAGCTTAATTGTCTCCTGTCCGCCTGAAAGCTGTTCCCATATGGTTTTGTCGGGATCAAGCTCTGAACGCAGCTGGTCTGCATAGGCCAGGCTGACAGTTTCACCTATTTTTATTTTACCGGTATCCGGCTTTTCCTGGTCTGCAATGAGTTTGAAAAGGGTTGTTTTTCCCGCTCCATTAGGTCCAACGATGCCCACTACGGCCCCGGGAGGTACGGAAAAAGTAAGGTCGCTGAAAAGCAGTTTATCTCCGAAAGATTTCGTCAGAGATTCTGCCTCAATAACAACCGACCCCAGCCTGGGTCCCGGAGGAAAAACCAGTCTGACCTCTCTTACCTTCTCTCTCTGCCCCTCTGCCAGAAGCTTCTCATAACGGCTGATCCTGGATTTGCTTTTCGCATGCTGGCCCTTGGGGCTCATCCTGACCCATTCCAGCTCTCTTTCAAGAGTTTTTGCCCGAAGGCTGTTTCCCTTTTCCTCCTGTGCCAGCCTTTGTGATTTCTGTTCAAGCCACTGCGAGTAGTTCCCCTTCCAGGGAATGCCTTCGCCACGATCAAGCTCAAGGATCCAACCGGCTACATTATCTAGAAAATAACGATCGTGAGTAACTGCTATGACGGTGCCTTTGTACTGCTGAAGATGTCTCTCCAGCCATGCCACTGTTTCCGCATCCAAGTGGTTGGTGGGCTCGTCCAGAAGCAGTATGTCGGGCTTTTGAAGCAGAAGCCGGCACAGCGCAACACGGCGGCGTTCACCACCGGAGATATTATCAATCACCGCATCAGCTGCCGGGCACCTGAGGGCATCCATGGCCAGGTCCAGACGTGCATCCAGGTTCCAGCCGTCTACGGCTTCTATCTTGTCCTGCAGATCAGCCTGTCTGTCTGCCAGCAGTTCATAGTCTGCATCAGGCTCTCCGAAGGCAATGCCGATACTTTCGTACTCTGCTAAAAGATCAACTGTATTCTGAACGCCTTCGGACACTATCTGGCGAACAGTTCTGCCTGGCTCAAGATATGGTTCCTGTTTAAGAAACCCAATGGTAAATCCGGGGGCACAAGTGGTTTCACCAATTATATCGGTGTCTTCACCGGCCAGAATCCGCAACAGGGTTGATTTCCCCGAGCCGTTCAAGCCGATAACGCCAATTTTTGCACCGTAAAAATAGGAAAGATATATGTCCTTCAGAACATACTTCTCTCCATGCCTCTTCGAGACATTGTGCATTGTATAGATAATTTTCTTGTCGTCTATTGTTGCCATGGCGGTATAATACCAAAAGCGGTCTTCGGAGAACAACACCAGCCCTGCCGGAAAAAATAGTGGAGAGTGCCACCAACTGATGTAGATCAGCAATTTGTTTTGAAAGCTGAAGAATTCAGGGAAAACTGTCTCGTCCGGGATTAGATTCAGATCGCTGTTCAGCATGAATATTGGAAATGCACAGTTAAGATCAGCTTCCAGAGCAGTTTTTTCAAAGTCGCTCTGCCTGGTCCAGGGTTAAACGAATACCCTCTATGTGTGTTGTGCAATGCGCCTCTTTAACCAGAGAAATCGAACACCTCTAGAACAGCTCTACATGGGCATTTGGGTATATTTGTTTTGATAGATATAGAAATGGCTGGCCATCGGTTTGTGAGTTGGAACACTTTTGTCTGTTGGTTGAGAGCTATTGTCCAATAAACGTGTGATATTTTAGAAAAATATCCATCAGAAACTGTGAATCCATAAAAATACATTCGTTCTGTAACCTGGAATTCAGTTCTTCATACACGAAAGATGAAGGTATCATCTCCGATATACACCACTCAACAACTCATAGAAACAGAGTGAGAGTCAATACTGTGCATCTTGCGCCTGTTGACACAACTGCCCCCCCCCGGTTATTAAAGTCAATCACAAGTAATTTTCTTACTAACGAGATAAGCACACTGGTCTTATTCCGGTCAAGGGGCAATACTACAGGAAAGGCATAAATAGTACATAATTCTGCGACTGGAAAAGATTTGAATAAATTCAACCAAGCATCGGAGGAACACCATGAGGCATGAAGTAAAGAAGAAGGCAAGTATTACAGCTCTTAGTGTAGGAATCATTCTCCTGCTGGCGTCCACAGCGAACGGTTCCGGTTTTGTTGACAGACTTCATACTATTGCTGAGCAAGCCTGGCAGGATGAATACATTCCAGATTCTGGTATTCCAACAACACCCCTTACTGAATATGACAACTTTGAAGTCACTGAGCTCTTCAGAGCGGTAACTATCGAAGAGCTTAAGGCAGCAGTCACAGATGGTTACCCCATGCCCTGGCTTGAGGAAACACTTAAAGATGAAACAATTCCCTGGGAAGACCGCTACTGGCTGAACTGCAGAATGAGAGCAGCAATTGCTCAGAACACTCATACATTCTTCAACCCGGCTGGAAGTCAAATTCATATTGATGCTGATGCAGTATTTCCAGGAGAACTCTATTGGCGAGAGCACATGATCGTCGACCCCGCGGGTTGGAATGTCCCAGATGAAAGCATACGCCCTGAAGCGGCTGAGCTTTTGGACATTGGGCACTCTTATACTCCCTATGGAAGGCTGGTTGGTGTGTGATGTCTACCGGGAATAACTCTCCGAATACTCCTAACGAGCAGCCCTATGCTTGCTTTATGTATTCTGATGGTTCTTTTCTAGAAATTCCACTGGAAGAACTTGGTATGTATAGTGCCGCAATTTCGCAGGATGGTTCAGTCTCTACTTTCAGTTGCATGCTTCAAGCTAACCTGGAGAATCCAGGATACATCTATGTTTTTAACAATGATTGTACTCTCCAGAGAACGGTAAATCCTCAAACTCCGCTGGATTGGTGCTGGAGGCCAACTATTTCTTCAGATGGCAACTTTCTATGTCATCCAGCTTATGGAGCAGGGACATACCTTGTTAATTGCTTTAATGGGACAAGTAACCTTTTAACTTCACTTGTCAATTTGGATGAACAAGTAACAAGTACATACAGCTTTTCACCCGACAATAAAGTATTAAATCTTGGTGGTAGTACAATTGGAAGAACCATAAACATGGAGAATGGTGAAATTGCTCTCTATGATGAAACAGGATCTAGGGGCGCGGAAGAGCATCCTTTCACTATTGTATGCAGTTCAAATAATAGCACATGCACCACGTGGACCACTAGAAGAGAGAGTGGATCCGAATACAGTAACGAACTTGGAATATACATTGGCAATGAATTTATACATTCCCTATTAGTCCCTTCTGAGCATGATTCTATCTTACTAAACACAATCTCTTTTCTTCAAACAGAAGTATCTCCAAATGGCAAGTATCTCTTCCTAAATCCCGCAGATGCTTATTGCGGATACCCTACTACACATGGTTATTCGGAACTCTACAATCTTCCTGTACTGGTAATACAAATTGAAGGAAGGTGATTATATGAAAGCAAACACATCAATTCATAAAGCTATAATCGCAGTTCTGATTTGCTGTATTCCTGTAATATCAAATGCCAATGATCCTACCTCAATACCTTGGCCAGTAGGCACAACAGCTAGTCAAATGAATTTCACTAAAACGCTGATGAATTGCTATGGCGATCCTCAGAATGATTGGGATGAAGGCAAATTCCATTGTGGACTCGATTTTGACTCCCACACTGAATCTCCAATCTGTACGAATGTTCTATGCGTAATTGATAATGCAGTTATTTCGCGATGGTACTCTACGCCTCTGGGACCAAATCCAGCAGAATGGGTTGTTGTAACCACTCAGGGAACGGGTTCAACAAATCATGAAGATTTCGGATGGGAGTATCAGCACCTGAGTGATCCAAGAGTAATCTATGGACCCGATCCATGGGACGAAGTTGATATTGGAGACCTGATTCAGACAATGAACAATTATGTTCAAACAATTCACACTCATCTCAAGTGGACTACTTGGGATAATGATAACTGGTGCTATGTAAACCCACTGGACTACCTTACTCCTGCTCCCACCGGTTCAAACTACACCTGGACATTCAATCCTGAGGGATACACAAACGATTTTGAGTACTTCTTTCTGGAAAACATGGGATACTCGGCCTGGCCGGAAAGTTCCGGAGATGTGATAAGCATCATGATGGATGAAAACTTTCTGTTTGGTGCGGTAGATCTCTTCTTTGGATTTGGCCTTAGCGGAGTTGGCCAAAGCACCACTCCTGAATGCGGTAGAAATGATCTCGCTCCAGAAAGAATCAAATGGAATATCCAGCGAGAAACAGTTGCCTGCCTTGAAATGCTGGTGCAAAAGTACCTGGTTAACTTCAACTGCCCTCTTAACAATCAGGAAAATGAAAAGGTCTGGCAGCTCTATTTCAGACATGATCTTGATGATATGTATGACTATGGATCAGGTGCTGGAGACCATGAGGGCTTAATATTCTGCCTTACCAACTGCGGAGATGAACAAGGCTGGGAGAACCTTGGAATCGACAACATTGAAGATAATTGCTGGCAGACTAACAGCAATTATCTGTATTCAGGTGAAACAGTTAATCCAGTGTTGGCTGCTTTTCCTGATGGTGCATATCAGCTTGATATTACATGTTATGCTCACGATGAGACTGTTACTTTCCCGGAATCTACTGAAGACATCAGCTGTGAATTGCACAACTTCTCCCCCGCCCTCCGCAAAGTCTCCATACTGGATACATCAACTGATGTGACTGTCTACTTCGCAGAATGGATTCCCAACGATCTTTCCGCGGATCTCGACATCACTGTTGATGAAGAGGTAGACGCCGGAGCAGAACTGCAGGTAATTCTCTGGTTCACTGAATCAATGACTACCGGTTCTTTGTCTGCTTCACTTGGTCCACTCTCTATAGGCAATGATGAATGGAGCAGTTCAGTGGTTCCCAACGACACCTGGACTGGCGAAGTAACCCTTCCAGGGGCTCTTCAGGATGGCAACTACACTCTTCTTGTCAGTGCGTCAGACATAGATGACAATGATCTGATGGATCCCGAGGGAGAGGGAACAGTTGGCCCTTATTGTGACTGCCATCATGCATTGAACCTTGACTTTGCTGCAGGGGTGGAATGGACGAGATCATTGCATTCAGATGTGTTTGGCTCACCAAAACTTGCTGACATTGATCTCGATGGTGATCTTGATATTATCATTCAAAGTGCAGACGGATGGGTTGATGTGCTAAATGATGACGGCATCTCAATGCCGGGTTGGCCTGTTGATGGTGGCTGGGCTACTGGAGATCCTGAAGTTTGGGCATCGCCTGCCATAATCAACCTTTCAGGTGTCTCATCATCTGCCCCAGAAATACTTGCTGTTCACCCTTCCGGTTGCAACGGATTTACAAACACAGGTATTGCTATCACTCCATGGACAGGAATTTTCATTGGAGAATATACGAGATTTTTCGCACTAAGCTCTCCTGTAACTGGAGATTTCAATGGAGATGGCAACAACGAATTTGTTATGGGGCGCGAGACACTTCTTAATCCATATATTCCTTTTCCAATGACTTTCTTTGGCAAGTATAACAATGGCAACAGTTTCTGGTCAACCCAGTGGGGTAATGACGCATCTGTCTCTGCGACCGCTACTCTCTGCGATGTGGATGGCACTGGCGGCCTTGAAGTTTTGGCTGTAACCAACTGGCGCAAATACGAAGCAGATAATGATTGCACGCTATACTGCTTGAATGCCTCTGATGGAGATCTGCAATGGAGTACTGACTTGGATGGATCGCAAATCTTCGGTGCCCTGGCTACAGGCAATCTGGATGATGACCCGGCAATGGAAATCGTTGTTGGTGCTACACAGGGCAGCAACTTCATCAAGGTATTGGACGGCTTCACTGGAGCCCTTGAGTACTCTAATCCCATTAGTGGGGGAGTACATGCAGGCGCCTCCATAGCAGACATAGACGGTGACGGAGACAACGATATTGTTGTTTCCAGTCAGGGAGGAATACTCTACTGCTGGGATGGATCTTCCGGTGATGATCTAAGCGGTTTCCCCGTTAATCTTGGCACCTGGACTGACGATGGTGTAAGCATAGGTGACATTGATTCAGATGGAATGCTTGAACTTGTTATCGCAGGTAAGGATGGGAAACTACACGTTATCAACCATGACGGAACAGTTGCTTCTGGTTTTCCTATGACCATTTCCAGCTCCAACGATCTATCTGGTCAGCCTGCTCTTGGTGATATCGACGGCGATGGCAGACTTGAGATAGTCTTCTGTGAATTGAACACCTCAGTAATTCATTGTGTTGAACTGGGAGAGAATACCGCTAACAATTACCTTCCCTGTCCACAGTTCCAGCATGACGCACAGAACACCGGCTATTTCCCGACTGATATCACGCCGCCTGCAACTCCAGAGGACTTCGCAGGCGAAGGCGATCTCGCAGGACATATCTTCAATGCAGATCTCACCTGGACTCTTTCAATAAACGATCCATGCTACGATCCCATTCCAACACCTCCGGTTGATGTTACCAGCTACAGAGTCTATCGCACAATACCGCCAGGAGCGCAACAGCTCATAGCAACTTTGCCGGCGGGAACATCAGCATATACTGATGTTGTTACTTTCACTTCCTTCCCGTATCCAGCTGCAATTGTATACTATGTTTCCGCCTGTGACGGTGTGAATGAGTCACCACTAAGCGATAGAGCTAAGATCCGAGTGGGTGGGTTAGACAACATTGCCACTGGATGTCCTGTACGTGAGATTACGCATTCAGCTGCGGTAAGATCCTCTAGTTCTCATTTATCAATGGCGATTGAGGCTGCTCGAAGATCGAACTGCAGAGTCTTAACAGATGGAGAGTTCAATGAAGTCTTCATCTCTTCAAGCTCATCTGATTGTATTGAGATTGACCTCGGTGCTGTATTCTCTGTTAATGATGTGGTTATGGTCGGAACTAGTTACTTCACCTCTGAATCTCCAATCAGCGAGATTCCAGAACCGACCCACCGAGTGGCCAATGATATCGGTGCTTCTTTCCAGCTTTCAATAGATGGAAGAAGTTTCAGAAGTATGGACTCCGGCAGAGCCCGATACATTAGAGTTAACAATGCCGCAGGAACTACTGAAATTGAAGTTTACGGTGAAACAGTAGATATGACCTGTGCAGCGGTAGATATCCAGAGAAGCAGTGATAACGGCTACCGCATTACCGCTGTTGAATCCGGTACTCCGATTACTGCAACAGTATTCGATCTTTCAGGCAGAAGCATCTGGAGAAACACATCATCAACAGGTGAAGTAATGTGGAACAGTTGCAATTCATCCGGGAACACTGTTCCCAATGGAGTTTACCTGATAATGGTAGAGTCAGATGACATTGAAACCTTTACATCAAAGGTTGTTGTAAGGTAGACTCAACTACTTCAATACAGTGCAGCTCCTGCCAAAGCAGGAGCTGCATTTTCTTATGCTGAAAATGAGCTTCTTCATAGGGAAGGGTTCCAAATCAGATAGAATTGGTCTTTCCAGACACAAAATCCATGGGAATTGTGGAACACCCTTAAGCCGTTGGTGGATACAAAAATGGGGAGCTTCTGCTCCCCGAAAAGATAAATGGCTGGCGAACAGGGAGTCGAACCCCGATTATCGGATCCAGAGACCGATGTCCTGCCATTGGACGATTCGCCAGCGAGCAGCAATTATCATAAATTGATTATGTTCTGTCAAGTATTTTGAAAGAAGGGGAAACGAATGTCTAAGAAGAACACCGCCGGAATCCTCCCAAACTTTATTATTGCTGCACTCGTGCTTTACCTGACATCTCTTCTGCTGGGAAGCAGGATGGTATTTTCCGGGTTCTGGGGTCTTCTGATAACTGCAGGGGTCATCGGCCTCTTGAATTTCTTCATCGCCCCTGTTGTGGCGCTTCTTACCTGCCCTCTGCAGATTCTGACTCTTGGGCTGGCAAGGTTCCTTGTGAGCGGGCTGATGATAGTTCTGGCATCACACTTCCTGGAAAGCTTTGCTATTGCCAGTTACTGGTGGGCCGTACTTGCTGCTGTGGTTATTTCCATTCTGACCTCTGCTGTTGAAAACCTCTTCGGAGTCAGGAACCGTTAGAGCCGACCTTCCTCACAATACCTGCCGGGGTCTGCGCTTTACCCTGCCCCAATGGGTTATCCTGAAGAATCTCAAGAAGCAGGTTCCGATCTTTTTCCAATGGAAAACATCCAAGGATATTTCCTCCCAGATCGTTTATATCAACAACAGCCACAGCACAACCGAATCTTTCTGATAACTTCTTTGAAACGCCTTCCGGATCCAGAGGCGCCAGGCTTACTGCATTGTTGAAGGGTGGTATTGTACCTCTTGTAGGCCCATCAATAGATCTTGCACAAGTGCCTGCTATCCTGTAGAAGTCACCTTTTCTGCCCAATAGCTTGGTGAAGCCCCCTGCCAGTGCAGCAAACAGAATTTTGATGGTTCCACATTCCCGTAGAGCACATTCCATGGTCTCCGGCATTCCCAGACCAATTCCCCCTGGTGTTCTTGTTACATATCTGCTAAGAAAGCGGGCAAGGGGTCTTACATGAAGATCGTCTTCACCAAGAACAAAATACCTGCCCTGGCTACCGCCTACTGCCTTCTCACTTACAAAAAGAAGATCATCAGTAGACAAGATCAACCCTGCCAGAGAAAGGCCTTCATGGATTGACTCTGCAAGATCATCATCGCGAAGGATCAATCTTGTTTTTACGGGGATTCTTTGCCAGCCAATACCGTCAATGGTAATTACAGGAGCCTTTGTCTGCATATATTCCTCTTTAACCTTCTTAAGGGGGTAATACTCTTGAATCTAATTGAATCCATGTCTGCGGAAGTAGAGAAGGCAAAGCATTCTGTTATTCTTCTGCCAGCAGGCAGCCTGGAACAACATGGTACAGAAGCGCCGCTGGGCTGCGATGGAATAATTGCAGAGGCTCTTTGCCGCAAAGCGGGAATGGTTACGGCTACGCCAGTGCTTCCAGCTCTTTTCTACGGTTATTCCCTCTGCCACACATCATTTCCCGGAACATTCTCCATATCAGAAAACACATACTCTGCTCTTCTAGTGGATATCATCAGCGAGGCCGCAAGGAATGAATTCAAACAGATTCTCATTCTCAGCGGTCATGGTGGCAACAGAAGCTGTGCCGAGAGAGCAATCCTGGATGCGAAATGTTCTATTTCTTCAAAGTATATGGGCTATTGGCAGCTACCAGGGGTTCAGAAAGAAGAGGATCGCCTGTTCAAAAGGTCAGGGTATCACATAACTGCAGCTGAAGTATCAATGGTATGGTACTTGTTGTCGGGATCAATACCGGGAGAGTTCACCAAGTTGTATCCTGCTGCACCTGAAAATATTTCAAGTCTTTCCCCTGAGCAATGGAGAAGTGCATTCCCGCATGGCGGAGCAGGGTCTGATCTCTCAGATGTCTCCATCAGAAAGGGACAAATTCTCTTTGACTTCATTACGAGATCTCTTACCAATACAATCAGGGAAATGCAGTAGTACCAAATTACAGTAGATATTAAAATGTCACATCTACCCCGTGAAGAGTCTGCCCAATCATTAATTATTTCCACTCTCCAGCTGAGCAATAAGGTAGTTATTAGGTATGCAAAATAGTTAAACAGCAGGCACAAAGATTTTGTGCAAGAAGCATAATATCATTCAATAGCATCCATCATCCATATATCTTGTGCTGATGAGCACAGCACATTATACTAGGGTACGATTAGGTAGAAAGGCTCGTTAATCTGGGTAGAGTCTTCCGCGTTTGGTTTTTTCCTAATTGTGAAGGTTACTCTAGAGGGAGAGAGCATGAAGTGAATTAGATTTTGCATTAACCGGATAGGGGTTATGTGCTTAATCTTAATTCTGGTATTCGTGCGTGTAGCAGGTTACCGGTTTAACAAAAGGAGAGGGAAAATGATCCGAGTATTAATTACGACCATCTTCTTGACTTCAATTGCATTTTCTGCAGTTGTCGCCGAGGAAGCATCAACTGATTGCCCCAATGGAGATGTGGCAATACAACCACCACCGGCACCTATTTACACCGACAGCGATATGGATCCTTTCGGATCCACTTTCAGTTCCCCTGTGATTCATTCAGCACTGATTGAAGGAGAGGGTTCTTCTGTCTGGCCGGATCAAGACTGGTACAACGATATTATCATCTATGGTGGCGAAGTCGGAAGTGGCCAAGACTACGATGTAGACGAAGACACAGGCGACATCTATGCCATTTTTGATACTGATCATGCATCACAGGACAGTGCCAATGTCTA
>JAOZLN010000005.1:0-9706 GCA_029934845.1 Candidatus Sabulitectum sp. | reverse complement strand
AGGATGGTGGAGCTACATGGACTTTCTGGCGAGCAAGCTACAGCTCCGCAGACGAAGTAAATTATCCCAAAATTCGCGTTGTTAAAGATTCAGGCGGGCAGGCATGGGTCTGCATGTTCTTTCTCGTAGACAAAGAACTGAGAATGAGATACATGACTCCTGACCAGTCTTCAGGCGCCTGGACAACAGTCACTGCCAGTGATGTCAGTTTCTTCGATGCTGATGGAGAAGTTGGCACAGGCGGATACGTCTATGCAACCTTTACTATAGACGGACAATACAACTGCAGAGTCGCCAGATTTGCGCTAAGTGGTAACTGGGTAAATGAAGCCAACATACATGCAGCAACCGTGATAGATCCAAAGCCTTCAATTGCAGCTGCTTCCGGAGGAACCGTCTCAGTAGCATTCCTTTTCGGGGACACTAATGAGCAGGTTCGCATCAAGCGAAGCACAAATTATGGTTCATCCTGGACTGCTTCTGCCCAGGTCGGAAACAACTCTGGAGGGTATGATCTCGGTGAGCCATGCATAGCCTACACCCATGAGTCCACGGCAACAGGATGGATTTTCTTAACTTATGGAACCCCCAGCAGTGACAACCTCGGTTTTCACTACACCACCAATGGAGGAACCTCATGGGCCTACGGAACAACTTTTTCTGGTTCCGGTGACCTGAATTTGCCAAACATTCGTACTCACAAAACAGGAGCCTGGGCTACTCTTGCCTTCAATGAAGATCCGGGAGATTCTACGATGTACGCTTGGGCATTGGGCTCTTCTCCAACAAATTTCACTACCCCTGCCCGGGTTAATGATTACAACGCAACTGGTAACTGGCCTGCCGCCGCTGGCTGGGTAGGAAATGAGTCTGCAGTTCTATATACCAACTGGAACTCTAACTACAGACTGTGCTTCGACTGGTATGGCAACACCGCGAACGAAGAAGAAACTTCAGCTTCTCTTACAGGTATAGCACAGATCACCAGCAGCCCCAATCCATTTACAGACATGACAACGATCAATTTCAGTGTAACTGGAACTGATCCTGTTTCCATCTCGATCTACAATGTTTCCGGCCGTCTGGTAAAAACAGTTGTAGACAGTGAATTCTTCTCCAACGGAGACCATTCAGTACAGTGGGCTGGAGTTGACTCTAATGGCGCACCTGTGGTTCCAGGTGTTTACTTCTGTCGACTGAATACCGGCAGTTCCGTTCTTTCCAGCAGAATGGTAATGGTCCGCTAGAAAACCACTACCCCAAAAAAGAGCCACCGGCATTTATTTCCGGTGGCTCTTTTCTTTAGCGACAGTTACTTAATTGATCAAAAAACTTTCCAGTTTTAGTTCCATGTGGCTGAATGAATTCGAATCAGCTTCTTCTATAATGAAAGAAGCCGGACCAATACCCTCTGCGACATACATGTTCCACAAAAAATCCGGATCTGCAGTATCAGTATCACGAAGATGAATACAATCAGTATAATTTCCTGAAGGAACAGAGATACTTGCAGAAAGAGAAACTACTTCTCTGACAATTGTTGAGTCTGAGAAAGGCTCCCATATTTCCCCAAGAGTTGGAGGAAACTTCATTACTATTTCATAGTCCATAGACAGAGTGTCGTCATATGCAATAAGCTCACTGTCAGCATCAAAAGTGTAGGAATATGAAGTATCACTCCATACCACAACAGTATCTGGAAGCTGTACGCTCATTGAAAAACGAGAAACCAGTTCGAAAAGAACCAGTCCATTCTCGTGGGTAACTGTTCTTGTTACCTCGCGAACAAATGAACCGTCTGCTGCAAGCGTATCACCTTTGGCGTAGGTAAGATAACCATCCACATCATAGTTCCACAGGTTGCCAGGGCTTATCGGGAAGAAATCTGGATCTGCACCGGGGCCTGATGGATCACTACCGCAACCGGCAATAACAAGCCAACTGGCCAGAGCAAGTACTACTGGAATACGCATATCATCATCCTCTCTTGAAAACACTACACACAAGTAATATAGACATTGCATGATCTGGTAGACTTCAATGACTGGACAGTATGAAAGTTAAGTTGACAGGAATATTTCTTGACGGGTGTGCGCTAATGCTGTATGCTCAAAATCAGGTGGAAGAATAAGACACTCGATACTGAGATCATGCTTCGCTTGAGCTATTCAACTTGTCTTTAAGCTCAGTTTTCTGTTGTCTAACAAGAAAAACAAAGGAGTATTCTATGGATGATGTTCGTCTGGTTTTGTCTATTCCTCAGGGTATTACAACCGCCACTTCCCTTGGAATCGAGGGGCTCGCAAAACATCACAGCCCGGGCTCAGGTAAACACTTCAAGGGTCGCAAAATATTCGTTGATCTTGCGGTAAAGGATCAGCATCCGGATTTCACTTACCTTAATGACGGGGGTTGGCGTGATGCACTTGGCGACAGCACAAATGCACTGGCTGCAGCCGCTGGCGGCAACCGCACCAAAACAGCTCTGTCCAACAATGCATTCTCATGTACCCCGGTTGAAGCCTACAAGCGGGTATTCCTTGTAAAAACTGGTGGAATGGTAATGGAAATGGAGAATGCGGGTCAGCTTCATGCATTCAAATCCAGCAACTGCCATGAGGATATGTCACAGTCCGAAGTGGCCGCAGCAGCAGGAATCCCTGACCAGGCTAAGAGAAAAACGCATCTCTACCTGGTAATGTGCCCTATTCAACTTTTGCTTGTTTCCAATCTCACCCCTGTTGAATATGCCTGGTATGCTACGCACCGGCCTGGCAAGGTCTTCCGCCAGGTAATCTTCACTGAACTTAAAACCGAGCACTGCCGGCTTGCAGCAGAGAGTCGATTCACCAATGCCAGAAACGAGATAAATTCTCAACCGAACAAGAAAACAAAGACAATTGTTTCCGGTGACTGCATAAACGAGGCTCCTTTTCACATGTGGTTGGGATACAAAGATCGCAGCGAAGGCGGTCTGTTCCTTGCCAACCAGGAGCAAATAGGTTTGTGGCGGTTTCCCGCAGAGGTGCCGAGCGCATGGGATAGAGCCAAAGGGTAAAACATATGTAAGCTTTGACCATGTCTGCAGAAGAATAGTTTGTTGCCGCTTTTTGGTCTGTTCTTTAGAAAATCGAAGCAAAAAGTCCCGGCACTTGCATGCCGGGACTTATCTATTGGTAACGGAGAGCGAGCTTCGTTTGAACCTTTTACTGGAATTGCTTAACGGCTTTCCTTCAGGATGAATCTTCTGTAAACAGGTTTACATACTCCCGGTACATATACTTTCTATGCCTTTTCCGACCTGTTATCTCCACCAATATCTTCATTGCCTTCATACTTTTCACAAGCTCATTAGCCGGCGGATATGATGTGCCAGTTACCTCCTGCACTTCTCGTACAGACACAATAGGATTCGTATAGAGATACTCCAGCACCTGCAAGGCTCCCCCTGCTGAGTGTGATAGGGTCGCAGTAATCAGATTTCTGTGTTTCTCTCGTAAAAGAATTATCAGCTTTGCAGCAAAGGCTGCCTGAGTACTCACCGCTTCCACTCCCCTTAAAAAGAAGATCAGCCACTCTTCCCACTCTCCGTTTTTACGAATGTTCTGCAGTCTATCGTAGTATTCACTTCGGTTGTTTTTCAGGAAGTATGACAGGTAGAGTACTGGCCTACTCAGCACCTTTCGCTCGCAAAGCAGTAGAGTAATGAGTAATCTACCCATCCGCCCATTACCGTCCAGAAACGGATGTAGGGTCTCAAACTGCGCATGGGCCAGGCCAATCTTTATCAACAGAGGAAGCTTGGAATCCGAGTGAAGGTATTTCTCAAGGTCACTAAGCATTTGCGGTAATTCATCCGGTGGTGGTGGAATGAATGCAGCTTCGTTCAAAGAGCAACCCCCGGGACCGATCCAGTTCTGTGTTTTCCTTATCTCTCCCGGAGTTAAGTGAGAGCCTCTGACTCCCTGCATCAGCTTCTCATGAATTTCCTTGATCAGTCGTGTTGAAACTGGCAATGTTTCAAGTCTCTCAAGACCATAATTAATTGCTCTGATGTAGTTGATTACTTCATTAACATCGCCCGGCCGGTCCGGATCAAGCAATTTAGCCTCTGCGGCAAGTACATCCTGAAGAGAACTCTGGGTTCCTTCTATCTGGCTTGAAAGCACGGCTTCTTTCCTGATATACATGTAAACGAACAGCCCGGGATTAGGAAGAACAAATACGGTACCATCCAGCCTACCAAGGGATCTGTCCGCTTTCGACAATTGCTCCTGTAGTTGATCCTTCATCTCAATTGGAGGTGCTGGCGGAAGTCCTCGCGGATAGAAAGCACTGTAACCTGTTGGCTGGTTTACATATTCTCCGGCTCGATTTTTCATTATTGCTTTTCTCCCATATGCAAGGTTGCCCTTAATATAGCAAATGGCGAATCTCTTGTTAAGGGCGACCCTTAATATGTGACAATTTCCAAGGCATGTTAAAGGCTACACTACACAAATACAAAAAGAAGAAAACGCATTTAAGAAAAACTCCCGGCCGTTAAGCCGGGAGTACTTGGTAGCGGGGACGGCATTCGTACCCGAACGACATACATCTTTAATTGTCACATCACATTGGGCTCATGTGGGAGTAAGGCATGGAGTTAAACAATTGAAACGGCTTGGGATAAGTGTATAAAAACACCGGAAAATCTTTACCCTTATGCGTCATCAATCAGACAATTCACTTACCGTCAATAAAAACGAAATCCTAATTCAGCATCAAAAAAGCTATCGGCACCATATCTTTCTTTAGCCCGCTTACCTAATTTGTTTGAAGATTGACAGACATCATAATACACGTTATAGATACATCATTATAGGTAACCTATAACGGAAGTAATGCAATGAAAAACCCATTCAGATACGGCGGAATTGTCAGCAGCGATTCTTTCTGCAACAGAATTGATGAACTTACAGAGCTAATGCGAGTCGTCCGGAATTCCGGAAAACTCTTTCTGTATGGTGAAAGGCGTGTTGGTAAATCCTCACTGCTCCATCGTCTCATAAGCAGCCTTGATCAGGACAACTTCACAGTAGCTTTCGTAGATGTCTGGCGCTGCACCGACACATCCGATTTCATCCGTGAGTGCGCCAGAACCTTCGGGTCAACGGGCACCCAAACCCCGGAAAGCCTTCTTCAGCGGGCAAGAAAGCTTTTCACCGGGCTAGCACCCGCTCTTACCGTCGATGATTTCGGGAAACCTCAGCTGACATTTACCTCTGGTCACAGGAAAATAGACCCTCCGCTTCTGTCAGAGGTATTGAGTGCACCTGGAAGAATAGCAGAATCGTCTCCGAAAAAGCAGGTTCTTGTTGTATTCGACGAATTCCAGGAAATTAGGAGCTTCAAAGACGAAAGGATAGAGAGAATAATAAGAAGCGAGGTTCAGAAACATAGTAATGTTGCGTACATCTTCTGCGGAAGCCGCAGGCACATGATAAGGGATATGTTCCTTAAGAAAGGAAACCCTCTGTACAGAAGCGCCGGTCATTACCCTATTGGTAACATAGCTCTGGAACACTGGAAACCCTTTATCAAAGAGCGTTTTGAGATGAAGGGTATTCCGATCAGCGATTCTATCATCGAGAATATTTTCTCTATAACGGATGGGCACCCGTACTACACTCAGATGATCTGTGATATTCTGTGGGACTCATGTGAACCTGCACATGAACCGGGAGAAGAAATCCTGGCTGAAGCGCTGCAAATATTGCTCGAAAGGGAAGGAACGGGCTTCAGTGCAATATGGGAATCGCTGCCTTCCAACCCTAGAAAAATGCTTATCGCTGCCGCTTTCGAAAAACCCCTGATTCAACCGTTTTCCGGAGACATCGTATCAAGGTACAGCCTCGCCAACCCGTCCAGCGCAAAGAACGGCCTTGAATATCTTGTTAAGCATGATCTGATAGAATTCAGCAACGGAACATATTACATCTCTGACCGGTTCATGGCCCACTGGCTGCAGAGAAGGTTCGCTGCTTCCTATTTGTAAGAACAGTAACTGTAGGTCTGCAGCATATATCTACAGAAAATCTAAAGATTCTCTCAAACTGTATGTTGTTCTACACCGCCTTCCGCTCTGACTGAAATCTGATTGCTAACAAGCGTCAATGGCTAAGTCGTACTCTTCCCCATTTGAGCAACAGTTATCTGAATGTAATTTCTGAGACAAAAGGAACCCTGCCTCTTTCGAGACAGGGTCTTCATATGACTTGGTAGCGGGGACAGGATTTGGAGCCGAACGACATACATCTTTAATTGTCACATCACATTGGGCTTATGTGGGAGTAAGGCATGGAGTTAAACAATTGAATCGGCTTGGGATAAGTATCTAAGAACATTTGGAAATCCTTGTATAAATGCGTCACTTACATCCAAAATCTGCAAAGAACTCTCTCTAATCCGAGAGTAGAGTCAGACGCTTTGAAATACCCGAGGATCCAACAACTGTGTAAACGCCTGTAGGAAGTCTTTCACCAGATGAGCCAGTACCATTCCAAAAAACAGATCCATCCGAAAGAGACACGTCTGCAACTTCTCTGCCTGATAAGTCAAACACTCTCAGATTCATTGATTGAGAACCAGTAAGTGAAAACAAAACCCCACCTTGAACCGGATTCTGAGAGAGAGTTAGAATTCCTTCTCTGAGTACAGGAGCTGTCATATCCTCAATCCCGAGGTAGCTGTAATCGAACCAGCCGAAAGTTGGATAGTATCCACCTACTGGAGTTGTCTCAACCTGAGCATAAACGATGTACAGATTACCTTCATCATCTGAAACCCCATCAATATTCTCTGTATCTTCCGGATCCTCATCGGAGTAGTCGTATGCAACATGCCAATCAACTATTATGTTTCCCTCTGAATCAAAGACCAGATTGAATATCTTGTTTATGTCATTACCACTGGACCAGCAAAGAAAATACTGATCCTGAATTGGAAGAGCTTCAACAATGAAATCGTCACTAGTATTCATCACTGGAAGCTCATGTGACACCAGTGGTTTTAGATCAATAAGAAGCTCCCCTGTCTCGCCATTCAATTTCCACATATAGATAGCTTCTTCAGCTTTGTAGGCACTTGTTTCATCAAAGACCATTAGATTTCTTGCAGAATCCAGCTCAAGGACAGGGAATCTACTGCTGTAAAATTCACCGTCTGTGAAGTCAGTGCTAGGTACAACAGTGTTTCCATCAAGATCATATTGTAGATACAAATAGTCATTGGCTAGAGTATCCTGTACAACCACATGTACTCTGTTTTCATCAACCAGAAGCACTCCACCCGCATCAGCATCCTCAATTACCCATTCGTACTCAGTGGTGAATCCCGATCCGGGAGCGGGATTCCAGACTGCATAAATGACATCAGGACCATCATTATAGAGAACATGCAAGCGGCCAAGGCTGTCAGGACAGGCTCGGATATGGGGATACTGTGTATAAGTGGTAAACAGATAAGTTGCAGGGGTGATTTCAGAACCATCAGTAAGGCTCCTGATAGCATAATATATGGGGTTGTATTCCCTCCAGAATACTATCAGACTATCTCCAAGAATCATCGTAGAAAGATATGCACTATTCACATCCCTTGATATCATTGTGTCGGAAACAAGGGTAGTCCCGTCCTGGGCAAACATTTTATATGCGATTCTTGAACTGTCGTTGTATCCAGCCCAGATAAGATGAAATCTTCCCAAGTCATCTCTTTCCAGAAACTGAATCCTCCTTGAAGTATTCGCCGAATCAGTAGCCAGAATGGGAGTACTCCAACCTGGCCCTACAGTTACACCAAGGCAGGCAAGTAGAATTAAGCCTATCATTCCAGTACACCTGACCTACCACTATCATGCTGAAACTGTGTCCATGGTGCATAACCTGTTACACAGCTCCCAAATTCCCAGCAATGCAGAAGCCCATCATCTGTACCAAATACTATCTCAACCTTGCCGTCTCTGTCCAAGTCACCTATAGCAAATCCTCCTGTTGCTGTAACTCCTTCAGGAAGAGTGTAAGGGAAATCAAGTGTCGTACTTAGTGGGTCACCATCGGAATCAAGGCCTATCAGAGTCCAGTCTCCATCGAGGGAGGTGCTGAACAGCACATCATCATCTCCTGTTCCATTCAGGTTTCCAAGGGCAGTAGGACTTAGAAAAGATCCCTCAGAAGCCCCATCGAATTCAGGAGTGGGGAAATCACCGATACCGAAGGCTAGTCCATCAACATTCCACGCCATGCACTGTCTTTCAGAAGGGAGAATAAAGGCATCAGCCCCGGTTCCCGGAGCCCAATCAGCGAATACTCCCCAATTTAGTTTATCGGCACTGAGAACGCTTGTACCTGCGCAGGAAATTTCTGGTGAAATTTCATCGGGCTCAATGAGCATAGCAGGGTCCCCTGATGTGTTATAATTACCTTGAGGACAGCCAACAGAGCCTTTATCAGAAAGCATGCCGGCTGAAAGCCTTATACCATGGTTGACATACTCTTTCCAGGTATCTGAATATTCATGTGATGAAGATCCCCAGTTGTAAATCTCAAAGGATGTCTTCTCTTCCTGGGGAGGGAATATAGCTGAGCCTCCACCATTTAGATAGACTGCATCATCATATGTACTGCCAGTTACTCCGGCAACTACCAGAGATACAGGGGATCTTGAACCAGCGTAACCGAAGTCTTTTGTTGCAATACGGTTCATTCTGTTGTTTTCCCAGTAATACAGTTTAAGATACCTGCCATCTGCTGATGCCGTGCATAGTTCAAGTCCAGTTCTACTATGCAAGTTCCCAACAGCATAAACATTACTTGCTCCGGTAAGTGTGTAAAGGACTCTACCCAGGTTACTAATTATCTTGATCTCGTTATCACTGCTTGCAATAAGCAGCTCTGTTTCTCCATCCTGATCAAGGTCTGCAGCTAAAGGATGGCCACCACCACCAAAACCTTCAGAAGAAAGCTCCCAGATTGGGGTTCCGTCATCCTCAAATGCTGCTAAAGTATTTCCTGCAAGAACAACAACCTCTAGTTCTGTATCAGTATCCAGATTAACCAGCAATGGTGTAGAGTTAATAACTCCTGGTGCTGCCAGCGGTCTGTTACCAACAAGCCATTCAGAATCTACAGGATAGGTGTCATTAAGTTGAATGGTTTGGACGCATGAATTATTCCCTCTCCAACTGTCGCTGCAATCTTCGTCAGAATCAACTACAATAGTAACATCTATTTCCATTGGTGGGACAAACCAACTAGGACAGGTCCATGTGAAAGTATAGTCTCTTGAATCGCCAGCCACAATTTCACCGCAGTTCAGATCAATGACAGTGCTATTTGATCCATTCCTCAAAGTAATTTCAGTGTTGAAACTTGAAGCAGAGTTCTGAGCTCCATTGTTCCTAATTGTAAATGAGAAAGGTAATGTTGTCGTCGTTGTTCCCTCAATAGGATACTCAGAAATATCAACGTCTCCTGGGAAAACAAGAAGATCACAATTGTTTGGATATCTAACTCTATCACTTATATCAAGAGCTGGATCTCCAAGAAGATTGAACTGGCCCATTTCCCGCTTATAGAAGCCCGAAGAGCCTAGGAAATAATCTTCGTACTGCAACCTCGCTGACTGAATGGCATCACCAAGACGCCCGTGTCCTCCACAGTAGATGGCT
>JAOZLN010000132.1 GCA_029934845.1 Candidatus Sabulitectum sp. | reverse complement strand
TAGAAAGCTTGAACTCTCCTTCTGTGCCTTCCACGCTGTAGGCTATCCACTGGCCGACTTCCGGTGCTGTAAATTCAAAATCAATGTTTACTTCATCGGTACCTGAATCTTCACTGGTTTCAATTGCTTCACCGTTCTCGCCAGTTTCGCCATTATCATCAGCAGGAGCAGGCTCTCCCTGCTCAGCACAACCAAATGCAAAAATAGCAAGAAGAACTGCAAGCATCATTGTGATCTTAGTCATTCTCTCCCCTTTGTTTGATCAGTTCTCATTAACTGATCCTGTTATTTGTTTACGATCAAATTCAGTCAATTATTATAAGCGAGCGGACTGGAACTCCTGTTTCTTCTATTTTCCTGGCTCCACCAAGGAATCTTAGATCCATAAGAAATGCTGCTGCGACAGGTATACTTCCATCACGCCTTATCAGCTCTGCTGTGGCGAGGGCAGTTCCTCCTGTAGCGATAAGGTCATCGATAATGAGTACCTTTGACTGGCTTGCCAGGGAATTGCAGTGCATTTCAAGGGTGTTTGTACCGTATTCCAAAGTGTAATCCTCGCTGATGACATCAGCAGGCAGTTTTCCAGGCTTGCGAACCAGCACAAGAGGAATATTCAGTCTGTCTGCAATTATTCCACCGAACATAAAACCTCGGGATTCCACTGCAGCCACTGCATTAAATTCAATATCTTCCAGTAATTTCAGCAGATGGGTGACAGAATCGCCAAGAGCCCCTGGATGAGTAAGAACTGTTGTGACATCCTTGAATATTATACCCTCTTTGGGAAAATCAGGTACATCCCTGAAAAGCTCTGCGATCTCATTAACACTGTGCATCAGTTGTCCCCAATCATCTCAAGTACGAATTCCATGGCCTCACCAGGTGTTGATACCTTTTTAACCCCTGGAATACTCTCCCAGCTACCAAAACAGCATACCGGCCTCCCTGCCTGAAGAGCAAAAGCTATCTCTGACAGAGTACCGTAAGCCCCTCCTACTGCACAGACTGCCTTTCCTGCAAGAACAACCTGCCTGTTCCGTGAAGTGCCTATTCCCGTGGGCAGCGCAACCTTCACAAAAGGATTGGCTTCTGATGTTTCCTCTCCTGGAAGAATTCCAACGGTAAGGCCACCGTTCTCAGAACAACCCATACAAGCAGCTTCCATGACCCCGCCGCCGCCGCCACAGACAACAGAAAACCCTGCTGCTGCAAGAAGCCCACCTAAAGCATGTGCGAATTCAGCATCTTTGTCAGAAGCTGAATTTCCTCCTATAACGGTAATCAGTCTGTGCATACGGGTAAAATAGTAAAAAATAAAAGAATTTCAAAATATGGAAGCAGAATCTGGTCGGGGCGAGAGGATTCGAACCTCCGACCTCCTAGCCCCGAACCAGGCGCGCTACCGGGCTGCGCCACGCCCCGACCGATTAGATGAAATCTAACAGATCACTACCTCTTTTGCAACTAAAGCCAGCCACTACAGAAGGAAGCTTAGACCTGAAAGAACACCTTTCATTATGAGGGTAATTATGGCTCCTGCAATCAGTACGCCAAGAAAGATTGAAATAATAGCCTGTTTCCTGGGTATATCAAATACAAAAGCCGCTGCACTGCCCGTCCAGGCGCCTGTTACAGGAAGTGGGATGGCCACAAAAAGTGATAAACCAAGAGCCTCGTACTTCTTTATGTGTGGCCCCACACGCTTTCGCGTTCTTTCAAAAAGCCATGTAAAGAATCGGTCAAAGATCTTCCACTTTGACAACCATCTGCTTACCGGGCCAAGAAGCATTAGAATAAATGGCACAGGCAGCATATTGCCTGTTACTGCAAGCAGATAGACTTTCCACCATGGCCAGTTCCAGCTTTCAGCCATAACGGTAAATGCCACTGGAATAGAGGCTCTGAGCTCTGTGACCGGAATGGCCGAAAGCAGCATAAGCACAAATTCTCCCGGAAGGTTCTTAAGGCTGTTGATCAATGCAAGAGCAATATGCTCACCCATTCCATCCCTCTTTTCCAATAAGCGGTACAAAAGAACAGCTGAAAGATGTAATTCTTTCCAGCTCTCCATCAACTTTTTTCCACACGCTGAATTCCTGTGATGATCTTGTACCTACCGGTACACCTGCCAGACCACCCTCCCGCAGCTGATCCGCAAGAGAAGCCGGTAACTCTGGAGCACCCGCACTGTAAAGAATACCGTCATACGGTGCATGAGCAGCCCAGCCGGCACTGCCGTCACCGTAGCGGACAACAGCATTGCCTGCACCGGTCAGGCGAAGATTGGCTCTTGACGATTCAACCAGCCCCAGAACCCTCTCTACACAGTACACCTTTTTAAAAAGTCTTGAAGCCACTGAAGCAAGGTAACCACTGCCACTGCCGATCTCCAGAAGATTTCCTCCGAACACAGATTCCATTGCCGACAACATTCTGAAAACTGTTGCCGGCTTGCTTATTGTCTGCCCGTGTCCGATTGGTAAACTGCGATCGGTGTAAGCCATTCTTTTCCAGCCGGGATCAACGAATACCTCCCGCTTTACTTCAGACATGGCGCTGAGAACCCTGACACTTTCACCGGGGAAGAGTTTGCTGAGCAGTGATGTCATTTCAACAGCTTTTGATATCAAGAAAACTCCTTGAATATGAGGAAAGGAACCCGAGGGTTCCTTTCCTGATGTTCCATGGTCGGGGCGACTGGATTCGAACCAGCGACCACTTGAACCCCATTCAAGTGCGCTACCGGGCTGCGCCACGCCCCGATTGGAAGCACAATCCTATTCAAGGAATAATCACCCGTCAAGCTCAGTTCTGGGTTGCCGGGAAATATCCCTGATAATAGTCTCCAGATCGACACAGATATCCTCAAGCAATTCTGTTGACTTATTGTTAACTTTCAGGTTCAGAGTTAACTGCCCATCCTTCTTCTTCAACTGTTCGATCTGCTTACGAGCCCCCTCAATAGAGTAGCCCTCGTCGTTAAGAAGCTTGTCAATAGCCTTGAGTAAATCAAGATCGTGAGGTCTGTAACACCTGTTTCCAGCCTGATTCTTGTGTGGTTTCAAAGAGGGAAAGGCGCTTTCCCAGTAATGAAGGGTGTGAGACTTGATACTGAGCATCTCGCTCACCTCGCCAATGGAATAGTAAAGCCTTCCGCTTGCTTCTTTCATTTCCCCATCCTCAGCAGTTTCTTCCACCATGGAAGATTCTTGTTCTTCAGTTCTCTTACTTTCGCAAGCCCCAGAAAAGCAGGCTTGTAATCTTCCTGCCAGGAAAGAGCATCGGTATAAGATCTGACAGCACTATCTATTTGATTAGCCTTTAAATACATATCCCCGATCAGACAGTGGATCTCCGGATTGAAATATTCCACCTCACTGGCTTTCTTCAGCTCTTCAACAGCTTCCCGAAGCCTGCCACGCCCTGCAGCTGCTTCAGCAAGAAGCTTTCTTAGATCAATATCCCGGGGATATGCTGCAACAGCCTTGCTCATAAGGGCATTTGCTCTCCAGAAGTCGCCAATCTTTATCAATTTCCTGGCTTCATGCTTGATTCTTTCAAGCTTTCTTTTGCTCATGAGTCCTGATGAAGCTCTGGCCCTGCTTTCAACCTGCTTAGTATGAGAAGAAGGCTCGGCAGGTGTCGTTGAAGAATCAGACTCTATAAAGCCTTTTCCTTCATCAGTTGAAATGACTTCCTCTCTGTAGAGAACCTCGGGAGTGCTGAGCTTCTCATCGTATTCAGTTCTTTTCAGGGGTTTGCTAAGAACAGTATACGCTTCGTTGATAAGAGCAAACCTTTCCTGAACCCTGGGAGAATCCCCTGCCACATCAGGATGGTGCTTAAGAGCCATTTTGGCATAGGCTGTCTCAATGTCATCCTGGCTGGCATTTCTCTTGATGTTAAGTCTCTGATAGAAGTCTAACACAGAATTCTCCTTACCCCTGTTTATATCTTATCTTAAAACTGTAAATCTCTGAGAAACAACCTGGTTTCCATTCTCTGCACGAAGGAAGTAAATTCCATTCTGTAAACTGGCAGGTACAGTCCAATCTTCGCTTGAAGGAGTGGCAACAACTCTGCCTGTCACATCAAGAACAGAGACTGAAGCAGAAACCGCTCCGGTAACCGCGTAGCTGAGAACCGATGTTACCGGGTTTGATTCCAGAACAATACTCATTGCAGTACCCTGGAATTCAGTGAAGCTGCCATCCTGCACACCGGTCATATTCAACAGGTTCATACACAGAAGTTTGTTCATGTACCGGCACTCAAGGTTGTTGGTAACAATCAGTGTTGAATCATTCTGACTGCCCCAGAAACCGTTGTCATCCACTTCAGGCGTGTAGAACAGCATTGGGCTGTGGGTGCTTGCACCGTATGACCAGTCTACAGCATCACCGTTCACAATGTAAAGGACCTGACCGCATCTGCCTACCTGATATCCGTTCTGAGCCGCCATCTGGTTCCCCCAGCTTTCAAAAGTAGCCTGATGAGGGGTTGGCTGATTGTTGTAACCGTATGGAAAAAGAAGATATCCACCATAGGTATGGTAATGGAACCCGCCAACCGGCTCTATTGAATCGATCCACTGGGTCTCCGCAAGGGTTTCCGGTTCACTGAGCTCGGATTCTCCTCTGTAAGTCTCGGAGTAAGGGTCGGGGCTTGATCCGCTGTTGTCATATCCCCACTGGTAACTGTAGTTGCGGTTAAGATCAATACCGCTGGATGCAACAGGCGTGGTAAAGTTCATGTTCTTCCGATGACCATCACCTGAACCGGAATGGGGATTGTTGTACACATAACCGTCGGGGTTAACTATGGGAACAATGTAGATCTGGGCATTGTCCAGAATGAAAGTGGCCATTGTGTCGTTGCCGTACTCTGTGGTAAGCCACTGAGCCCAGTCGATAACAACCGAGTTACCGCCGGGTTCACGGGCATGGGTAAGTGCTGTGAAGAGAATTGCAGGAGCATTGGGGCCTGCATTTGTTATTCTTACAAAATTCAGATCTCTCCCCTGGAAAGAAGTTCCGAAGGAAGTTGGAGTGTCAACCATATCGTTTGACTCAGCAAGCTCCGCCCAGAAAAGGGCATTCTCGTTAGGGCCGTAGTAATAGCCCATTTCGCTCGCATCAGTTGCCGGGGAAAGTTCCGACCACTCGAGGGGAAGCAGTTTTGCTCCTGGATACCTGTTCATTGTCTCTTCCACAAAACGATGCCCCACCATAACATCCACATAACCGTCAGCTCTGCTGCCTGCAGCGATATCGTAGCCCATATCTCTGACAAGGGTAAAATCTGAGTCAGTCTGCATAGGGATCCGGATCAATCTGTCTGCATTCATAACCATGGGAAGCGCCATAAGAAGCACTACAACAAGAATCTTGCTCATTACAAAACCTTTCTCTATAGTTGACAACTGCGCGGGAATCCTTTAAATTCGCCCGTCATAAGGTGTGTAAACCCTCACGGGTTAAAAAAGTTCGGCTCGTGCCGTCTATTCTGCGAAAGGAGAACGCTCTTGGCAAGGAGCAAGCAATCAGTCAAGCGTCTTAAAACAGATGCTGAGAAAAATGAGAGAAATCACAGGAAGCTCAAAAGGCTTCGTACAGCCATCAAAAAGGTAAATGCTGCTGAAACACCGGAAGCCAGACTTGAAGCAGTCAAACTGGCTCAGAGTCTTATAGACAGAGCCGGAAGAACCAGACTCATGCATCCCAACAAAGCAAAACGCCTGAAAAGCAGAGTGCTGTAGTAGTCTCGGTTATGGTATAAATAACCCCCTGGGTCTTCAAACCAGGGGGCTTTTCTATTTGTTCTATTTGTTCTATTTGTACAGTTACAAACACCGTTAATCTGAAAGTGAAAAGTTGTAGCGCAGCGTGGTCCAGACCCCCACAGGTATTCCATTGTTTTTTGCACTGGTCCAGCGTGTGTTCCGCACAGCAGCAAGGGCAGCATCGTCAAGAGATGAAACTCCGCTGGTGTTCAAAAGCTGTACATCCTGGATGGTACCTTCACTGTCAACATAAACCCACAATGTTACTATACCTTCAACACCTGCAAGCCTGGCCATCTCCGGATAGGCAGGAGGCGGCATGAATGTACAATTCGGATAGACTTCAGCAGGCATGAAACCTGGAGGGCCTATCTCTTCGGGAGTTCCACCTCCGGGATTGAAATTCTCAATAGTAGTGGCAGTGCTCAATCCTGTGGTATCAGTGCTAAGAGAAATAGTAACATCAGGAGTCACCTGCTCGATAGCCTGCTCCAGCTGCTCTTCAATGGCAATGTTCTCTTCGATCACTTCATCCTGCTTTTCGTCCACGGAAGAATCGTATGGAAGAAAAGCATCCACAGCCTCCATTGCGTCATCATGGGTTCTGGTGGACAGTCTTCCAAGCTCGGTTCCAGGTATGAACTGAAAAAGGATGTTAATAAACAGGAGACCGGCAAGAAGACCGATCTCCATTCCCATTCCCATTCCGTTTGTGTTTGTGCGTGTCATCTCATACCTCCTTTCTTAACTGTGATACAGTCAATGGAAGAAGGTTATTCCAACTCAGATATCAGCCGTTACCTCACTGACCCCGCCGGGAAGATCACGAACGGAAAAACCTGCGTCAGCCAGATCATCTCTCAGCTTGTCTGCCTCTTGAAAAAGCTTGTTCTTCCTGAGATATCCCCGGAGTTCACCAAGAATTCTGCAAAGTTCTTCTGAAGAGCCTCCACCGCTGTCTGAAACCAGTACAACACCAAGAACATCTGTTGCCAGGCTGTCCAGAAGAGCAGCCATCGCCTGCTTGTCTGCGTCAGAAGGCTTTCCCTCAAGAAGAATGTTACCGGCCCTGACGAAATCAAAAAGAGCAGCAAGAGCTCCGGGAGTGTTCAGATCATCATCCATGGCTTTCCTGAAATCAGCCTCGGTCTTTGAAACAAGCTCAAGCACGGCCACAGAAGGCTTACCTGCATCAGAGTCTCCGAGCCTTGACCTAAAGGAAAGAAGCCTTTCAAGACCGCTCTTAGCCCCTGCAAGCCCCTCGTCCGAGAAATC
>JAOZLN010000131.1 GCA_029934845.1 Candidatus Sabulitectum sp. | reverse complement strand
TCCATGAAGAGCCGCATGCATGCCTCCACTACCTGCCTGTCAAAGTAATTGTTTAGAGTATTGTTCCTGATGTGATATGAAACATTCGTATACTAGCCCAGGAATGATGGTGAACCGATCATAGAGGTTTACTTCACCTTATGTGAATAGAACGGAAATTGACTGGTACGGGATCGACCAGAGGCTGGTTTGTCTGGCGTTTCACCTTTCACTTTTAGGTGCCAGGTGGGCGCTTTCTTCGTTTATCCGGACGAGTACAGCCCAGGCGGCCGAAGAACTCTTATCGCCATAGAGGGTGGTAAATACAGAAAAGAGGTGTAGAAAATTAGTCCAGATATTTGCCAGCGATAAATCAGCAGGAAAGAGAAGAACTCATTCCAGTTGGAATATTGACATCTGGCATATTTTTACATATATAATAATATGGAAGTGGGTGAGATATGATTCGCATAGTTCAGTTGATGAAAACTTTCGGAGAAGAGAACAGGTGCCGGATAGCTATGCTGCTGCTGGAGCGGTCGATGTGCGTCTGTGAAATTGCCACTGTTCTTGATATCTCATTGTCTACCGTGTCCAGACATCTGAAGGAAATGACATTTGTGGGAATCGTTGAAGGCGAGAAGGATGGAAGGTGGATTTCTTACAGCATAACTGAGGATCCGGTAGTCCGGCGTCTAACTGGGGTGATTGACGGGCAGTTGAGGAACAGGGAACCTATGAAGTCCGACAGAGAGCAGGCGAGTACTCTTAAACGCGAGGACTGCGCGATATCCTTGAGGGGTGGAAAGGAAGCCGACGCAAAATGATGCTGATCGTTCCTGTGCTGTTTTTTTTCATTGCATTTGTATTTTCAATGCTGGGAATGGGTGGATCTCAGGTTTTCATACCTATTTTGTTCTGGTTCGGTCTGGATTTCAAAACTGCTGCAATACCGCTGGGAATGTTACTTAACGTTGTTAACAGCGGGTCTGCAACCATTACTTATGCACGGAAAAAACTTATTGACTGGCGTACAGGTCTTCTGTTCGGCTTGACCATGATGATCAGCGCCCCTTTTGGAGCCCTCAGCAATAATCTGATACCCACCAAAGTTCTTATTTTTGTGTTTGCGATATTCACCACCGTGGCTGGCGTACTGATGCTTATTGGCTGGCAGCCGAAGCAACCAATGGACGGGAAGAAACGCACTTTTCTTGGTTTAGCCGGAGGTAGCGGGCTTGGTTATCTCGCGGGGCTGATAGGCCGGGGCGGAGGTTCATTTGTAGTCCCGCTTCTGTATATGGCTGGTATAAGCGCAAAGGCGGCTGCAGCTACATCCGCCCTCGCCGTATCGTTTTCCGGCATATCCAGTTTCGTGTCACATATTGCGACCGCAGCGCATCCGAACTGGCAGTTGTGGCTCGAGTGCGTGGTAGCGGTCTTCCTGGGTGGTCAGCTTGGTTCCCATGTAATGGCAACCAGATTGAAATCACGAGCTGTAAAGAAAGTGTTTGCTATGGTTCTGTTAATAATCGCAGCTATCCTTATAGTAAAGGATTTGATCCTGGCCTGAGGCCGGGGAGAAGGAGACGGTCATGTTTGAAAAGAACCGATCACTGGTTAACAGCATAGAGGGGTTAAGTGGGGAAGAGCGGGAATATCTGTATTCAGCTCTTAACATCCATGGACATGCATGCGGCGGAATGCCGATGGGCTTTGTGGCCGGTCTGGAGGCCATGAAAGCACTTGGCATGAACCGGGAACGAAATATGGACACGATTGCCCTGGTTCATTCCGGACACGGCCATGCAGCTGGTTGTTTTGTTGACGGCGTGCAATTCTCAACAGGTTGTACATTCGGTAAAGGTATCATGAAAAAAGAACCGAAAGGGAAATGGCAGTTCATATTAGTTCAGAAGAAAACGGGAAAAGCTGTAAAGGTCCGTATCAGGAACGAAGTGCTGGACAGCGCATTTTCCTCGCCTTTCATTACTCATTACCGTTCAAAGGGTGTGATTCCAACAGATGTTCCTGAAGAAGTGGCAGCACCCGCATTCAAGAGACTATTCAGTATGAAGCCCGAAGAGGTAGTGGAAATCGAGGGTCCCTTCATGTTCGACCTGAAAAAAACTAAGCCCTGTTTCAACAGGGTGACATGTTCGATTTGCGGGTCAACAGTAGCCGAGAATTACATTCAACTTGAAGACGGCAAACCTGTATGTCTGGACTGCAGGCACTGATTTTAAGTCATCGGGGCATAACCATTTCTTATACGGAAATATACCGATAATTATATGGTTATCTTAGCATACTACCGCTGAAAACATATACGGGTCAACCTGTTTTCCAGTCTGCATTGTATTCGGGAGTATGACAGCTGAGGTTGTTCGGCGAGATGGTTACAATTTCGTTTCCGGTTATGTGGGATGATGCACTGGTAGAAGCGAATCAAGCGTCAATAAGTTCCTCAGAGGAGACAGGGAGTTTGAAGGATTTCACACACTGATGCCGGTAAAACCCGGATGAATTACTCTATCTGTTATAGCAGGTGCGCAAGAAAATTAAGCGTTAAGAATACATAATTCCTTCATCGTTGATATGGGAGGAAATTTGGAAAAAGTAAGCTCAAGTAGCGTGTGGATAAATGTGTCTCTATCGTAATGGCTTGCTGTAGATTACGGATCCAGTGTATCAGGTTAATGGGACACTGCTGTCTGTGGATAAGTTTATTGAATTGTTAAATGAGAGAGAATCTTCTTCAGAAAGCTGATAATTTTTTTCCATGAAGAGCCGCATACATGCCTCCACTACCTGCCTGTCGAAGTATATACCAGCTCCTGCCGTTATGGTCTGCAGGGCTTCATGGAGCCCGAGACTTGCCCTGTATGGTCTCATTGTGGCCATTGCTTCAACAACATCGGCAACTGCAAGTATCTTTGCTTCCAGCCTTATTTCAGGGCCCTTGATACCCAGGGGGTAGCCACTGCCGTCAATCCTCTCATGGTGCTGCAGCACAATGTCTGCCACTGGCCACGGGAAGTCGATGGATTTCAGTATGTCGTACCCGTCTTCCGCGTGTTCTCGTAGAAGAAGCATTTCGCTTCTGGTAATTGCACCGGGTTTAGTCAGTATTTCTGTTGGTACTGCCATCTTGCCTATATCGTGGAGTATGCCTGCGATCTTCAGACCATCAATCATGTGTGATTTCATCCCAAGTTCTTCACCTATGGCACAAGCAAGATCAGCAACTCTTTTCTGATGCCCGGCAGTGTAGGGATCTTTCATATCCACAAGGCGACTCATGGCAAGAACAACGCCATCAATGGTTTTCTGAAGTTGTTTGAATGCATTCATTCGTCCGGTGATGTCTGTGACCACGCCTTCTGCTATGGAAACAGCGGCTTCTGTAAGTGTGCTCATTGTAAATGATGCCCAGAAGGTTGAACCATCAAACTTTCTTAGAATGATCTCACGATCATCAATTCTGCCCTTCTGCTGAAGAAGGTTAATGATGTTGGCTTCCTCTTCCTGGTTTGCAAGAATATCTGAAATTCTAACATTCTGATCATTTTTCGAACCGGCGATGACAAACATTCGTTTAAAAGCAGGATTCATGGAAAGGATCAGTCCGTTCTCTCTTATCTCGCTTCTAAAGACGCCTACTGGAATGGTTTCTGATAGCTTTTTGTAATTCTGCTGTGTGGTTTTTAATGCTTTTCTGCTGTAGACCTGATCAGAAATGTCAACTGTAAGAACAACCACGCGCTGTACAGTGTTGTCGGGATTCATGATGGCATAGAAATGCTGAGAGACCCATACTTCAAGGCCGTCTCTCTTCTTGTCTGTCTTTATCTCTGGAACGAAGAATTCACCACCTGATGAGTAAACACCAACTAGTCTGTCTTTGAAACCGGAGAGATAAGAATCTGAATCATCCAGTTGAAGTTCTGTTCTCTTTTTGTTCATATCGACTTTTATGTTCTCATCAGAATTGCCCCAGATCCTCTGCCAGGCTTTGTTGTATGAAAGCAGATTGCCTACAGAATCCCGTACCGAAATACCTACAGGAGCATTCCGGATTATCGCCGAGTTAACTGCTTCCCGGTTTCGGTACTCTTCCATCTGGTCTTCTTCATTGGTGATATCACGCATAATGCAGAAAACACCAATTGGCAGATCCAGCTCAATAAGAGGTACCTTGAGACAGCTGAATACTCGGGCTTTATTGTCACCTTCGTTGAAGGAAAGAATTGCTTTGAGGGTTGAGCCGTTCTGCATTGTCAGTTTGTCTGTGCGGACATCCTCTTCTGCGGTAAGAGCAGGCATGATATCTGATGAGTGAAGCCCCTCAACCTTCTCCGGAGCATCCATCCCAAAGAAATCAGCAAAAGACCAGTTACACGTCAGGAAGCGTAATTGACTGTCTTTGATAGAAACAAGTTCCCTTGCCTGATTAAAGGCAAGTTCAAGATATCGGCTAAGTTGCCCTTGTTTATTCTTCAAACAGTTTCTCCAGGTCTGTGACCAGGCCGTTCAGTTTGTTCATTGCATCTTCAACCGGTACTGGTGTCTCAAGATCAACACCTGTAGCCTTGAGCAGCTCAAGTGGAGGCTTCGAGCCACCGGATGAGAGGAAGTTAAGGTAGCCCTCTACAACACCGTCATCACCGTTTATGATCCTGCTGCTGATGGAGGCGGCAGATGCCATGCCTGTGGCATATTTGTACACATAGAAATTGTAGTAGAAATGTGGTATCCTGGCCCATTCAGATGCGATAAGCAGGTCTTCTTCCCTGTATTCAAATGCGTCTCCATGATAGAGTTTGACAAGGTCAAAGTAAGTTTTGTTCAGCCAGTCTGTAGAGAGGGAGCCCCCGTTTTCAACCTGGGCGTGAATAAGCATCTCAAATTCGGCGAACATGGTCTGTCTGAACAGGGTAGTTCTGAAATCGTTTATCTGACTGTCTATGAGATATGCGACAATGTCCTTGTCTTCCGTCTGGCTTCTCAGATGATTCGCAAGCAGCATTTCGTTGGTTATACTGGCCACTTCTGCCACAAGTATTCTGTAATCGGATGTATGATAAGGCTGATTTTTCCTGGAGAACCAGCTATGCATGGAATGGCCGGCCTCATGAGCCATGGTGAACACCGAGTCAAGGGTGCCGGAGAAATTAAGAAGCATGTAAGGCTTGCTGTCATAACATCCACCGGAGTACGCACCGCTTCGTTTTCCAATGTTCTCATACCGGTCTGTCCACCTGTTCTTGAAACCCTGACGAAGAGTGTCTACGTAAAGTTTTCCAAGGGGTTTCACTGCTTTAAGGGTCATTTCCTCACCCTGGTGTGCAGTGTATTTAACATCAACGTCGTGAACGGTGGGTGTATACAGATCGTACAGGTACATCTTCTTCAGTCCCATTACTCTTTTTTTCATCTGATAGTAACGGTGCATAACTGGCAGGCTTTGGTGTACGGAGCTGATCAGAGCTTCGTATACCTTCCTGTTTACACGGTCGCTGAAAAGAGATGCTGCCAGGGCCGACGGGTAGTTTCTTGCTTTGGCACGAAAAATGTTAGTTCGAACCTGACCGTCCAGCAAAGATGCAAGAGTTTCTGTATTACCGCGGATCTCTTTGTAGAAGCCACTGAATGCTTCTTTCCTTACCCGGCGGTCTGCTCCCTGAAGAAACGGGATAAAATTTCCGTGGGAAAGCTTTGTTCTTTTTCCGTTCTCATCAGATATCTCCGGCAGGCGGGAAGGTATTTCAACATTATTCAGCTTGCTGAAGGTTCCACTGAACCCCCTTGTGGCATCCGAAGCAAGGGCCATAATTCTTTCCTCGGCAGCGGACAGTATGTAGGGTCTGTTTCTAAGAATGCTTTCAAGCCACACCCTGTAAGTTGCAAGAGGGGTTTCGTTGATCCAGCTCACCATGATGTTTTCCGGAACAGAGAGCACTTCCGGATTGAACCAGCTTAAAGAGGTTGCAAGCCTGGTGTTAAGGTCCATTGCTTTCTGATGCATCTCATTGCCGGCAGGATCAGAAAGATCCTGGTCATGAACCATATGCGCATAGGTGTAAATGTTTTCAACCTGACGGCTGGCATCAAGGATAGCTTTAATAACTTTAATTAGACTGTCTGACGAAACCACTGCTTTTCCATGATATGCAGCCAGTTTATCCGGCAGTTCTGCTGCGGTTTTCAGTGCATTCTTCCAGTCTTCCACGGTTTTGTACATGGAAGTGAGATCCCAGGTGTCTTCTAGTGGAACATTAGATCTTTTTACGGGTTCTTTCATTTACTCAATCCATTCATACGGGAGCAATCTGATGTTGCTCCGCAGGTAGAAAAGCTCATAGTTACAACTCCCGTAGTATATGCTCATCTCGATCTCTTCGCCATGTTTGTCTGCACACTTGAAACGTGGTTATCTTTCGGAGAACAAAAGGGGAGAACGAATGAAAACATCACTTATCAGACTGCTCGTTACGGTTCTTTTGCTGGGAGCAACCAGCACTATTTTTATGAGCGTTATGCCCGATTATCTCAGCAATGAGCTGGGAGTTGATGGTGAGGTTCGCGGTGCACTGGAAGTTCCCAGAGAACTTCCGGGCTTTCTCCTGGTATTTATAGCCGGATTTCTTGTTAGAGTTCAACGGAAGAAAGCAATAGCAATGGTTTTTCTGATCGGGATCCTTGCTTTCCTCGGTTTTGCGTTCTTTACTGATTCACTTCTCAGGTTTGTTTTTTTCATGGTGATATGGTCATCGGCAATGCATGCCTTTATTCCGCTGAGAGACACAACGGCTATTGAGCTTGCCGGCTCAGGGAAAAGAGGCTGGGTTCTGGGGCGGGTAGGAGCTTTCCGGTCTTTGGGGTTGATCCTTGGCACAGCAGTTGTCTGGGTTCTTATGAGTCAGTTGAATACAGATTACAAGATCACATGGATCGTGGGTGCTGTTCTTCTGATTCCCGGTGTATTCATCTCCATGAAGCTTCCATCTTCAATTGGAGAGAGGGAAAGAGTCAATGCAAAGCGATTCGTATTTCGGAAAAAATACCGGTTGTTCTATGCGCTTTGTATGCTTTTTGGAGA
>JAOZLN010000130.1 GCA_029934845.1 Candidatus Sabulitectum sp. | reverse complement strand
ACTTAAAAGTAAGAATCTTGAGACACCTTTGATCTTTCTGACCGGTAACGACAGCATGGACAAAGAAGAAAAAGGGTATGAGCTTGGAGCGCTTGATTACATCAGAAAACCCATAAGAAGAAAAATGTTTCTGACTCGTATTGGCAGGGCGTTGGAATCCGGGTAAGCAGGCACATGGTGTCTTTGTCCCGGGTTTTTCTGAAGGGAACATATTTCTATAATACCTGTTGTGTTTACAGAATAATTATCGACAATATTTTTTACGGAGGTGGTGTGGATGTTAACAGTTTTTTTTCTTTCGCTACTGGGTTCCTGGATCTCTTTTGGTGGAGACTATGGTGCAGCCCCTGAAGTAACCGTGGTTGAGGCAGATCAAGATCATGTTGTTCTGCAGCTTGACCTGTCAGGTTACAACCTGGAGCAGTTTTCAGAATATTCACGCATATCAATTCCGGAATACGGCTGGAACCTGGATACTCCCACAGGAAATCCGGAGCTTCCCATGGTGTCCGTTGTTATTGGTATGCCATCAGAAACCACCCCTTCTGCTTCCCTTATAGACGTAAACTGGGTGTCAGCCGGTACTGGAACTCCTTATCCCGTACAACCTCTTCGCACAGACGATCAGGTGGAACCTTTCTTCTTTGTTGATATTTCCACTGATCTAAATGGAGTGTATCCGGAGAATTCAATCAACCTGTTCCAGCAGGGAAACTGGGCTGGACTAAACACGGTTGTTCTACAAATTAACCCGTTCAGATGGGATGCTTCCACGGGTGAGTTTCAGGCAGCATCATCAATAACCTCAAGGATCGATTTCAACGGCGTCCAGGGTCATCAGGTTTCAGTCAGACCCGAGATCGCAAGAATGCATCGGTCGAGAATTGTAAACTACGATTCTTTAAATCTTCCTGTCAGTGATTCTCCGATTTCAAAGGATGAAATAGTCTACATCTGTGTTGTTCCACCGGAGAACCTTGATGCGATCACTCCACTTCTTGCCATGGTAAATTCCCTTGGTCACCATGTACATATCATTGAGCTGGCAGAGGGTACCAGCAGTTATGTTATCAAGAATGCCATCAGTGGAGTTTATCAGAGTGGGACAACCCGCTTTGCCTTAATTGCAGCCCGGCACCAGCAGCTTGAATCAAAGATCTACAGTTCTTTCGTCGGGGATTATTACTACGAGTGTATGGACTCGGACAACTACCCGGATATTGCAGTGGGCAGATTCCCCGGCAACAACACACAGCTTGGGAACCAGACTGCCAAAGCCATGTCATATGTTGCTTATACAGGCGAACCTGGCCAGCCTTCTTTGCCTGCAAGCGTTGTACTTGCTGCCCATCAGGAGGACTACCCGGGAAAATATACTGCAAACAGCGAAGCTGTAAGAACATGGAATTATGATCTGGCTGATATAGTTTTCGAAACAGTCTACCCTCCCGAGGGTGGAACCCCGGAAGATGTTTCCGCTGCTATTAATGAAGGTGTGGGCATTGTTAACTACAGAGGCCACGGATCTGTAACCACCTGGCAGTGGACCGGAAGCTGGAACGCAGGAGCTATATACGCTTTAACCAACACCCATTTCCCTCCTGTATTTAATGTATGCTGCAACAACGGCACCCATGACCTTTCTTACAACTGCCTCTCCGAGAGCTGGCTGGATGCTCCAGGTCTTGGATCCAGCGGTAATATTGGTGCAAGTGCACCCTCTCTTACCACAGTTAACAACAGAATGCAAAGGGTTCTTTTCTGGGAGCTTTTTGATGAAGGGAACACCTGTGCAGGGGAGATGTTTGCAGCAACCCAGACAGACATAATCCAGACTCAGGGTGGTGGAGGGCTTAACAACGCCAGAATGTACCACTGGTTCGGTGATCCTTCCATGGACATTCCCAACAGTGATGTTGCCGGAGCTCCATTTGCCATGACCATTGATGTGCCGTCATACCTTGTTTTCGGTACCGCCGTCCTTGACCTTACGGTTACCTCAAATGGTTCTGCTGTTGAAGGTGCTGTGGTTACCGTTACAGACGGTATAGGCAATCACTCGTCCCACACGGAATCTTTTTACGAACAGGGTATCACAAACAGTTCCGGCGAGGTGTCCCTTAGTTTTACAGCTCTTGAAGACAGAGACCTTTATTATGGTGTCAGGTTGCACAACTATGCATCTGTTACGGGAACCATAGATGTGGTTGCAGCGGGTATAGAGGGCAGTGAAACGTTCACTGCCGAGCTTTACCCTGTAACACCCAGCCCTGTGACTGGAATGGCGAATATCTGCTTTACTGCCCCGTCAAACGGTCATATGAACATCAGCATTCTTGACCTTGCGGGCAGGATCGTTCACACGATTTACGAAGGTAATGTTGCCGCAGGAGCCGGATCGTTTATTCTTGATGGCTCGGATCTTAATCCCGGTGTTTATTTTGTAACCATGCAGACAGCGGAAACAACCATTACAAGGAAAATTGCTGTTGTCCGCTAATACTGTTGCAAAGCTGATTCTGCTTTTTTCTCTGCTCCCGCTGGCTGCATGCGTGCTGGGGGCAGAGGAAGTTGTTACTTTCCCAACTTACAAAGAGGGAGAGGCTTCCTTTCCATCATCGGTAACAGTATTTCCTGTATTCTCAGGCAGTGGGAATTATGGTCTTATTGCTTCAGGAGATACCTTGTATCACATGGAACTCCGACATGGAAGAATTCATGGGAAGACGGCAGCAGGAGGGCAGATAACTGCTATTGAAGCAGGCACTGGGCTTTTGTCTTATGCCGTGTGTGGTGATCAGTTACTTCGCATTGATGGCTTTGAAATAACCGTTTCCACTGCCATGGCAGCGGAAGGCATATCTCTTGCCGTATGCGGTGACCAGCCGGTTGTGTTGCTGGAGGATGGATCACTTGTGCTGTATAAGGGTACAGATCTTTCAGTTATTGCTGTTCATGCACCTGTGAATCCGGAACTCACATGCATTGAAGGGTTTAACGGAATGCTTACGGCAGGATGTGCAGATGGAACAATGATAACATTCTCTATTCCTTCATTTGCAGAGCTGGCTTCTGAGAAAGTAAACGGTTCTCTGGTTTTTATGTCTGGAGCAGGGCAGGATAATCTGATATTTTCCACTGATGTATGGAACGAGGTTGCTGTTTGTTCCCCTTCTGACCTGATGATCCAGATCATGTTCACCTTTCCGGAAACCCCCAGTTCTGCAGCTGCGGATAGTGATGTTTCATGTGTTTATGCCGTGTGCCCATCCTATGGGATTCAGGTCTGTCTGGAAAACGGGGAAATTGCGTGGAAAACTAAAGAATATGGAGAGAATCCTCTGGTTGTTCTTTCAAAAGACTGTGAATATGCACTTATAGCCAGCGGAAATTCGGTTACCCTGTTAGCGAAGTGATGGAATCACGATCTCGGTAGTTTCAGAGTCTCTCTGCAGCATAATATCCAGTTCTTCCGTAGAGTTCTGTATCATTGCTCTTAAAGCTTCAGGGTGATAGACTTTCTCACCGTCGATCTCGATAATGATATCGCCTTCCAGAAGGCCGCACCTATCTGCAGGCGAATTTATTTCAACATCCAGTAGAAGAATTCCCTGAACAGGTGACAGTCCTGAAGTTGCAGGCATGGCTGTGACCCCGAAGAGCGGGGTAGACATACCTGCATCAGATAGTATCTCTTCGGTCCAGAAATACCACAGATTACAGGGGAGAAGCGCTATCAGTTCACCTCTTCCATCACCTGGATCAAAAGAACCTGTTACAATGCCGGCAAGTCTGTCATAAGCGTCAAATACAGGAGATCCCATTAGCTCTGATACCGGAGGAGTGGCCAGAAGAAGAGCGCCGTCGGAGAGTTGCTCAAGTGGAAATGTCCGTGTTACGGAAAGCCCTGTGGGATGATCGGCAACGATCATAAGTGAAGCTCCAATAGCGGGAGTTGTGTATCTGGGCTGTTCATAAGATGAAAAAACATCATCATGAAAGATGAGCATTGAGAGCCCTACATCTCTGAAGTTGATAACTGAATCAGGATAAAGCCTGGTACCCTTCTCTATGATGAAAACATCAGAGTTGTTTGTAAAGGCAAAAAGAGTCACAGCATGTGCCGGTGATACAGCCACGCCACTGCAGACCTCTACGAATTCTCCTTCTGCAGAAGATCTTCCCACGGACACAGCAGGTGAAAAAATAAATGAAGGCACAAATCCGGAAGAGACCAGCAGGGAAATCAGAAGAGTAAACACAGTACTCCTAGAATGTCGAGACGGAAGAAGGTCTGGAATATGCTACAATGGGGGCCGGGGTGTATCGGGTCTCTGCTTTCTCAATATGGACAGCCTCAAATGATTCGTTTCCGTAATTCGATGAATCTTCACCATTGAAGTTATGTAAAATTAAAACAAGAGCAGCTGCAAAAGGAATGACTGCAGCAATACGACGCCAGGCTGGCATATTGAAACGACTTCTGTTTTTAAGAGGAGACTGAACATAATCACCTGAAGAAAGTCTTTTGTGAACCATCTCCATCAGGTTGGGCGGTGGCTCCGGTTCTGCAAGATTCTTAAACTGTTCTGCAATTGATTCGTTGAACGACATGATCTTTTTACAGGAAGGGCATCCGTTAATATGAAACCTTAGCAGTTGTTCGTCTTCAGAGGAAGCTTCGCCATCCAGAACTGAGTCCATTAAAAGCAGTGCCTCTTTACATTTCATTTCCACATCTCCCATACATCTTCAAGGGAGTTCCGAAGCCCGGCTCGAGCCCTGTTTATGCGGGACTTGACAGTTCCTACTTTAATTCCAAGTACCTCGGATATTTCCTCGTAAGAAAGCCCCTGTTTTTCCCTGAGCATGAAGGGTTCACGGTAGTGTTCAGGAAGTTCGTTGATCGCTTCCTCGATACTGGCACCGAGTTCTCTTCTTCCTTCACGGTAGTGAGGGGTCATCTTGTGAGAACCTTTAAGAACAACTTTTTCAAGAGAGACCATTGACCACCTGGAGCGTCGTCTCCATTCTTTCTTGGCAAGATTACTGGCAATTGTATAAACCCAGGTTATGAGTGGCCGTTCAGGGTCGTAATTATTTCTGTATTTGTAAACCCGGCAGAAAGTCATCTGGAGCTGTTCCTCTGCGTCTTCTTCGTTGCCAAGCATACGAATAAGGTGGGAAAAGAGTGGGCGTTGAAACCTCTTTACAACATGACTAAAGGCATCTTCGTCACCAGAGCACAGATCGACCATCAACTGAGAGTCTGATCTAGGGTCTTTTTCATTTTTATTCTTCAAGACGTTTGTCCTTAGCATACTTCCTCCGTGTTTCAGCTAATCTAACAACATCTACCCAGCACAGCACGGTTTGTTCCAGGGAGGTTGACCATGCGTTGTGTCATTGAGCAGAATAGGCACTATGAAGAAAAATACATTTTTTAGAATACTGACAATGGTAAAGCCATACAAAGGCAGAATGGCTCTTGCCCTTGTGTTTGCTCTGATTTTTGCGGCATCAAGCGGAGCTACTCTTGCCATGCTGCTTCCAATATTTGATGATGTGTTTGGAACAAGAGAAGGTACAGATTCCACGCTTAGCATTGAGCAGGCCATGTCACAGACGCTTATGCCCAGTCTTCGGGAATTCAAGAACTCTTTTTCCAGTCGGGATTCTTCATCTGTTCTTGAGAGCGCAAAAAATCTACCAGGAGCATTTCTTGAAGGAATACATATTTCTGCTCCTTCCCAGGCTCTGCTGGCAGTGATAGTAACAATTGTTTTTCTTATACTGCTTAAAAATATGGCGTTTTTCTTTCAGACATTCTTTATCGCATCTGTAGAGGAGGGAATGCTGAGGGATCTCAGGGTAAAGGTATATTCCCATCTGCTCAAGCTTGATCTTGGTTTCTTCGCCAGAAGTCGTTCAGGTGAGCTGACCACCCGCATCACAGCAGATGTTGTCAGGATCAAGAGAACAGTCACTCAATCTCTTATAACACTTGTAAGACAGTTCTTTCTTCTTACTGTGTATTTCCTGATCACTATGTGGGTCTCCTGGAGGCTTACTCTTGTGACCATTGCAGTACTTCCTCCGAGCATGGCTCTTATACTGCTTCTGGGCAAGAGACTTCGCAGAAAAAGTCACAAATCACAGGAAAAAATGGCTGACTTTGCCAGTTTTCTTGCGGAAACCATAACTGGAGTTCGGGTTGTAAAAGCATTTGCCATGGAAGAATTTGAAGAGAAAAGATTCTTGAAAAGCGTAAACGCCCATAGAAAGTACGAAATATCTCTACGGCGTATGAAGGCTCTTTCCGGCCCGATGACTGAGTTCCTGGGAGCGGTTGCAGCAGGAGTTATTCTGTGGTACGGCGGGAATGCTGTTATTAACGGTACTGGAATGTCTCCCGGCAAATTCATGGTGTTCCTGGCGGCTGCACTGAGTATGATGGATCCGGCGAAAGGCATCAGCAAAACATATGCTTCAATCCAGGCTGGTCTTGCTGCAGGAGAAAGAGTTTTGGGAATAATTGACACATCTCCCGCAATAGTTGAGTATGGTTCTGCTATTCTTCCAGAGAAGCTTTCACGATCTATAAGGTTTGAGAATGTATCTTTCGGATATGATCCTCAAAAACCAGTGTTAAAAGATATAAATTTTGAGATCAGCGTGGGTGAAATAGTTGCTCTTGTGGGGCCCAGCGGTGGCGGTAAAAGCACTCTGGCTGATATGATCCCACGATTTTACGACCCTGATCTGGGACGAATCCTGTTTGACGGGATAGACATCAGAAAGCTGACAATCGCCGGACTCAGGGGGCAGCTGGGTGTTGTCACCCAGGAAACAGTTCTTTTCAATGATACGGTTTTCAACAACATAGCATATGGTGCAAGTAAAATCTCTATGGAGCAGGTAAGAAAAGCAGCTGAGGTGGCAAATGCTCTTGAGTTTATAGAAAATATGCCTGCCGGCTTTTCCACCGTTATCGGAGAAAGGGGTGTTACCCTGTCGGGTGGACAGCGCCAGAGGCTGGCTATCGCCCGGGCAGTTCTGAAGAATCCGCCTATCCTCATCTTTGAC
>JAOZLN010000129.1:1158-7099 GCA_029934845.1 Candidatus Sabulitectum sp. | reverse complement strand
AGCGGGTTTATTTTCGGAGAGTTTGCCGGACAGACTGGAATGGCACCAAGTGTAGCATTTCAACAGGATATTTATGCCTACGATGACTCAAAAGGCGATAACGAGGTATCTCTTTACAGCGGCAACTACGGACCATTCGGGAATGGCGTTCAGAGTTACTTTCAGGAGCCTGCAGCAGGAGTTTACGGCAGTTGTGACCCGGACGGCACATGGCTGGGTCTTTCATATATGCTCTTTTCATCTGATGATGTTGTTTTTATCAAGCTTCCCTACAATAGCGGGGAAAATGCATATGCAAAGATCTACGGACTCTCTGTGGTTCCAGACCCGGATACAACCCATGGAACCATGATCAGTTTCTCGTACGAGTACCAGTCGAAAGATCTTGGTCTGACTCTTTTCACCAGTAACTGGGAGTAATTCACAGTTGTAATGAATTTCTCAGAAGAAAGAGCCCGGGGTGTTGTTCCCCGGGCTCTTTCATAGTCAGATATCAGATCTACTCTGCGAAAGCATCCTCTTCGGTAAGGCTGCCTGCGATAGAGATGAACCACTCATCGGCAATGAAGTATTCTGCTGCTGCCTCACGAAGCTCATCAGGAGTCAGCTCAAGCACCCTGCTAAGGTAAGTCAGATGGTAATCAAGAGGCTTTTCATCGGCATACAAAGAGGTAAGCCTGCCTGCAAGGCTGCCGTAGGTCATACTGGAAAGAGCAAGTTTACCAACTGAATTTGCTTTTGCCAGAAGAAGTTCGATGTCCTGCACATTCTCGGTTGAGATTACTTCCATTTCATGGAGAACTGACGTGGTTGCCTGTGGAACATAATCTGCAAGGGTGGTAAGGTAGGCTGTGAATGCTCCTGTGCTGTCAGTTGACATTACCCAGCTGCCAACTCCGTAGGCAAGTCCCTGCTCATCCCGAACGCTGTGACCCAGCCTTGAACCTATTCCGCGGCCAAGGATAGTGTTCATTACTTCGAATGCGGGATAGTCTGGCATGTCTCGCCCTGGGGCTTCTGTTGCGATCATAACTGCACCCTGCATACGACCTTCCATGAATGTTACAACAGTATCACCCGGTGTGCTTGTGAACTGAGGGATCTGCAGCTCGGGAAGAGGGGCCTGTGGATTGTTCCATTCTGCGAAGTGGCTTTCTGTCATGGCCAGTACTTCTTCAGGGTTTACATCTCCCACTACAGTGATAACGGTACCCTGCGGCCTGCAGCAGAGATCATGAAAGCTGACAACTTCTTCAAGAGTTATTCTTTCAAGAGATGCAGCGGAGGAACCTCTTATGTCTGCAGAAGACCGGGCAGTAATTGCTTCAAGGCTGTCATAGGCCACACTGCCGATTCTTTCAGCTGAAGCTTCCAGATCCGTGTAGTTCTCTGTCATTACCTTCTGGAAGTCGGCTTCCCTGAAAGCCGGGTTTATCAGCAGGTCAGCTATTGTAGTAAAAGCTATTCCCACATCTTCAGACAAAACAGTAACTGAACCATTGGAGTTTTGCGGACCGGAATAGAAACGCAGATATGAACCCTCGTTTTCCAGTCTTCTGTGAAATTCCATGTACTCCAGCTCCTCGGTGCCATTCAGCATGGTTTCAGTTGTAGTGGATGCAAGGCCGTTCAACTCTGAAGAGTGCATGAAGCTGCCCATGGGAACAGAGAAGCTGATAGATGCAACAGGAAATGTGTGGTCTTCTTTAACAAGCAGTACAAGACCATTTGACATCTCAAAGGTTTCTACTCCATCTGCAATGGATGAGGCAGGGGGGATCAGAAATTCTTCCGGAATCTCAAGGCCGTCATAATTTACAGAAGAAGGTTCGGTAACATCTGTAGGGAGCTGCTGGTTTCCGCCGCCACCCATTCCTCCTCTGCCTCCCACAGGAGCGAGGACGGCAATGTTTACACCATTTCTGCGGAAGCATGCAGAGGCAGCATCCCGTATGTCTTCAGAGGTAAGCTGTTCCACAAGCTCAAGTCGTTTCCGGGAATACAAAGGGTCGCCAAACATAGTGGTGGAAAGGCTGTAACCCATGGCCAGACCCACAGGGTTTGCGTCACCCAGTATTTCACCCGCTCGATACTTGTTTTTCAGCTCTTCCAGGGTCTCTTCAGAGATGCCGTTCTCTGAAATGTATTCAAGCTCGTTCCAGATTATATCCTGAACTTCCTCAATGGTGACCTCGCACTGTTCAGGAGAATTCATTGTAACAGAGATGTTGAACATACCCGGGTCAATTCCTCCCCGATCCCATGCGCCAACTCCGTAAACCATCTCGGTTTCAACAAGCAGCTGGTCCAGTCTGCTTGCTCTTCCTGAAGAGAGATATGAAGATATCATGGACATTGCAGGAGCTGCAGGGTCGGCACCATCCACAGAGTGAAAAGCCATGGTAAATCTTGGAAGATTTGATGCGTGCTCGATCTCCACATAGCGGGCTTCAGTCTGCAAAGGCTCAACTGGAATCGCTTCATCAGGAACATTTCCAGTGGGAATGTTCCCAAAGTACGACTCGATCTTCGCAAGCAGTTCTTCGGTTTCAAAATCGCCCACGAGGGTAAGTACTGCGTTGGATGGGGCGTAGTAGGTCTCATAGTAGGCTCTGGTGGTTACAGCGTTGTAGGCCAGAATATTTTCATCGTAGCCGATTACAGGCAGTCCGTAGGGATGCTCTGTATATGAGATCTCGTCCAGTGCTTCCTGAAGGGCTCCGTCCGGGCTGTCAACACTGCGCATTCTTCGCTCTTCATGTACGACATTTCTTTCCGAGACAACTTCTATTGAATCGATCAGGCAGTTTACCATCCTGTCGCTTTCAATTGCAAGAGCGTCTTCTATCCTGCTTGCAGGCAGTATCAGGTAGAAACAGGTTACATCATTGCTGGTGAATGCATTGGCACTTCCACCGTCACGCTGCACTATCTGCCAGAAGCGTCCGGGGGGCATATCAGGTGTTCCCTTGAACATCTGGTGCTCCATGAAATGGCTCATTCCAAGAATATCACCGACCTCGTTTCGTGATCCTACTCTGTAGGATATAACTGAGGCCACAACAGGTGCGTAGTGCAGTTCCTGTGTAATTACAGTAAGCCCGTTATCAAGTACTGTTACAAGAGGTTCCTCTGCAAACGCAAAGGAAACAAAAACAGCAAGTACAACCAGGGGAAATCGACTCATGAGAACCGCCTTTCAAATAAAAGGAAGGGGAAAATAAGTAACTGAGTATGCAAAAATGGAAAATATTCTGCAAATAAAAGTGAACAAAGCAGACGATTTGAACAGGTGAGAGTCAACCACTGACCCCTGCAGTTCTACCTGCAGGAAAAGCTTTGCCATTCCATGGAATGTGAATTTGGCTGCTGTTGACATCATCTGGCAAAGTGGGCATAATTCCAACCGGTTAGCCCGGGAAGTGGGTAGAAAGAAGGAAGGTTTGTGTACTGATGCTGGAAAAAATAAAGGGAATAATTCTTGACTCCCAGGATTTCAGTGCCGACACAGGAGTATCCAGGCAACTTGGTATTGAAACTATCCCCGGGAAGGCGACCATCTGCATGGGGGTTCGTCGTTGTGGGAAATCTACATATATGCTTCAGTTGATAGATCATCTTCTAAGGGCTGGAACTTCTTCTGAGAATATCCTTCACATCAATTTTTTTGATGATCGCCTCTGCAACCTCAGAGAAGAGACTCTGGATCTGGTTTTGGAGGCATATTACTCTATCTTTCCCCACAAGAAGAACGTTGAAACTGTTTACTGTTTCTTTGATGAGATTCAGGTTGTTCACGGTTGGGAATCGTTTGTTGATCGCATTTTACGCACCGAAAAGTGTGAAGTTTACATAACCGGCTCTTCAGCAAGAATGCTTTCAAAAGAAATTGCTTCAAGCATGCGTGGCAGGTCTCTGTCGTGGGAGTTGTTTCCGTTTTCTTTCACAGAGTTCCTCAGCTACAAAAATATTCAATTCCAGAAGCACATCTCAACTAAGATCAGATTGCATATTCAAACTGCTTTGGTGGAGTTCATGGAATGCGGAGGATTTCCTGAAGTAGCAGGGTTGAGTAAGAAGATGAGAATCAAAGTACATCAGGAGTATCTCCATGCAGTTCTTTTCAGAGACCTTATTGAGCGCCATGACATTTCTCACCCAAAGGCTGTTTCTGATCTGGCTCACCGCCTTATAGATAACACTGCATCTCTCTACTCTCTGAACAAGCTCTATGGTTTTTTGCAGGCTCAAGGACACAAAGTACCAAAACATTCAGTTGCAGATTACCTCAAATGGTTTGAGGATTCCTATTTCTTTTTTTCTGTAAGACTGTTCGATGCTTCTTTCTCTCGCAGTAATGCCAATCCCAAGAAGATCTACTGCATTGATCATGCCATGGTTACATCTACTGCTTCCGGAATACTCGTGAACAGTGGTCATCTGCTTGAGAACATGATTTTTATAGCTGTTCGCAGCACCGCAGAATCAATTTTCTATTACCGGACAAAGAACGGCCTTGAAGTTGATTTCATCCTGCAGTTCCCGGATCGTTCCAGGAAGCTGATACAGGTGAGTGAATCTTTACATGACCCTGACACCAGAAAGCGGGAAGTAAGGGCTCTTACCACGGCCATGAAAGAACAGAACATCGAAACAGGTACGATTGTAACATTGACCGGGAAAAGTACTATTGAAACAGTGGTCGGAGTAATTGAGGTTGTTCCAGCCTGGGAATTTCTGCTTGATCAAAGATAACGATCTCCACAGGACCCTGCAGTCTGAAATGAAGGAGACGTTACAGTAGTGAAAAAGTACTTATTCATATCTGAAGAAAGATATTTCTTACAGAATTGATAAAAGCAGCTACAGTGTTGTGAGAATGCCTTCGACCATCTTCTGCAAATCAGGTAAATCACTGGTTGCCGTAATCCATACCATGGCTACATCAACGCCGAAGTAGTCGTGGATGAGTTTGTTGCGCATTCCCGCCATATCCGTCCACGGGATTTCAGGGTATTGAGAACAGAGCGAAGGAGAGATCCTCTTTGCGGCTTCTCCGATGATCTGGATCTGCCGGATAACCCCATCCTGAAGCAAATTCGTATTGCTGAATTCACTCTTTCACATTCTTCAGATATCAGTTTATAGTTGCAATAGAATCCAGAATATGTTGAAGATAGAGGCGATTATCCCGCTGCTTCATATATGACCTTTTGCTCATTTAGTATTTGTGTGCGAAGATGGGGACTGATTGCCTGTTCAGTTAACAGATCGACTTTTCTGCCCATGGCTTCAGACAGCTCTCGTTCAAGCTTAACAAATGCGAGAAATCCTGTAGGGCGAAGAAAGGCTACAATCAAATCAATATCGCTGTCTGGACCGGCTTCCCCGCGAACGAAGGAACCGAAAAGGGCAACCTTCCGAGCGCCATTGTTACGGCACACATCGATAAGTTTCTGAATATCAATATGTTCCAAATCTATTTCCCTTCCGGTAATCATTAATAAGGATAAAATAGTATTTGTTTTCTACTATGTACACCTGGTTTGATACACTCGTGATTTACCCAGGGTCAGCCAGATGATCTTTTTCTCAGGCGAACATGTAAATACACCGATGATTGCCCCGATGCCAGTGTAGAAGAGGATTTAGGAGCTGCTAAGTATGAAGATGGAGGCTGCAATCAAATCAATACAGCTTTGCGCCCCTACTCAATTACATCGTCACCGGATTCAGAGAAAATGTCTTTCTCCTGCAAGGGGCCGGAGATGGAGATGAACCATTCATTTGAAACAAGGTATTCAGCAGCAACGGAGCGGATGTCATCGGTGGTCAGCTCCAGTACCCGGTTCAGACAGGTCCGGTGCCAGTTTAGAGGTCTTCCACTTACCTGCAGATCGGTAAGCTGGTATGCAACATCGCCGTAGGTCATACCTGACAG
>JAOZLN010000129.1:0-1148 GCA_029934845.1 Candidatus Sabulitectum sp. | reverse complement strand
TTTGCCTGAGCAAGTCTCAGCTCAATGTCCAGCACATTCTCTGTTGAGATGATCTCCAGCTCGTGTATCACAGATGCAAGAGCCTGTGGAGCATAGTCTGACAGGGTTGTAAGATATGCTGTGAAGACGCCTGTACTGTCCATCCCAACCGCCCAGCTGCCTACACCGTAGGCAAGACCCTGCTCATCCCGGATGCTGTGTCCCAGTCTGGAACCCAGCCCTCCTCCGAGAATCTGATTCATGGTTTTGAAATCAGGGTAATTCGCCGAGAGGAAACCCGGAGCAGGTCGGGAGACCAGTATTGCCGCCTGGGTTCTGCCAGGCATGAATGTTACAGTTGTATCTCCGGCGGCTTCAGAGAATTGTGGGAAGGTCAGTGGCGGAAGGACAGCCTGGGGGTTTGCCCATTCAGCGAAGTATTTCTCAGTGATCAGAAAGGCCTCTTCCGGAGATACATCACCAACCACTGTAATTACGGAGCCTTCCGGTCGGCAGCAGAGGTTGTAGAAATTCTCTGCATCTTCCAGCGATATTCTGTTCAGTGTTTCTGTTGTAACCGTGCTGATATCGGAAGGTGATCCTGCTGTAATTGCAGTGAGGCTTTCGTATGCAACATTGAATATGCTTTCAGCGGATCGAGAGAGCCTGGCGTGATGGTCAGTTACTACCTTGTTAAAGTCGGATTCCCTGAATGCCGGGCGCAGCAGTAAGTCTGCAACAGTTATGAACCCGGTTTCCATGTCTTCAGAGAGCATAGTTGTGTATCCCATTGAGCAGTTCCACCTTGCAAAGAATCGCAGATATGATCCCTCTATCTCCAGCTGTCTGTGAAAGTCGACATACTCCAGTTCATCTGTCCCCCGCATCATTGTTTGAGTTGTTACAGATGCAAGTCCATTCAGTGCTGTCGAGTGCCTGAGATTGCCCATTGGTACTGCAAAACAGATGGAGATAACCGGGAATGTATGGTCTTCATGAACAAGGAGCTGCAAACCGTTATCAAGCTGAAATTCAACTACGCCATCCGCAATTGAGCCTGACTGGGGAGTCAGGAACTCGTCCGGTATCTCAAGACCATCGAAGTTCATGGATGAAGGTTCTGCAACACCTGTGGGCAGATCCTGGCCGCTGATGCCACCTGCTCCTCC
>JAOZLN010000128.1:3063-7156 GCA_029934845.1 Candidatus Sabulitectum sp. | reverse complement strand
AAGAAAGTCTGGTTCCGGTCAGCCCGTAATGCTTCAGTCTCACATGGATATGGTAGGAGAAAAGATCGCTGGAAGCAATCACAATTTTCTTACGGATCCTGTTAACGCTGTTCTTCAGGGTGACAGGCTTGTAGCGCACGAGACTACTCTTGGTGCAGATAACGGCATTGGTGTTGCGTTGATGCTTGAACTGCTGGACGGCGACTATCCGGAGCTGCCCGGTCTGGAGTGCCTGTTCACAGTTGACGAGGAGCGGGGGCTGGTGGGAGCTCTTCAGTTTCCCCCGGAATGGATAACATCGAAGAAACTGATAAATCTGGATTCCGAGGATCTCAAATGTATTACCATTGGCTGTGCCGGTGGAAAAGATGTGCAGATTATTCTTCAGGGAGAATCTACTAAGAATTCACGTGCCGCTGTAAAGATAACAGTGGACGATCTTAACGGTGGCCATTCCGGTATTGAAATAGGTTCCGGGAACGGAAACGCCATTCAGCTGCTCGCCAGGGTTTGCAGGCAGCTTGAGGAACTGCTGGATGGCAGGTTAATCAGCATTGCCGGAGGAACCAAGCACAATGCAATACCGCGAAGTGCAGAGGCTGTTGTGGCAGTTGAAGATCCAGAAAGAGCCAGAGCACTCTGTTCCATTATAAATAAGGACCTTCTTGAAGAATATTCGGGGATCGAGGAAAAAATTTCCATTGTCTGTGAAGAAACAGAGTCGGATCACTGCCTTGTAAAGGGATCTTCAGAGAAAATTATTGATGTTCTTCTGGCTCTTCCCCATGGTGTAAAAAAGATGAGTGGCGTGGTTCCCGGGCTTGTAGAAACTTCATGCAATGTAGCAATTGCAGACTGGAATTATGAAGGAAATGAACTGTCTGTTCTTCTAAGCGTAAGAAGTGCAGTTGAATCGGCAAAGAATGCACACTGTGAAAGCATTGCAGCTGTAGGACGGCTGGCTGGAGCAGTGGTTTCCATGGGTAATGGTTACCCTGGATGGGCGCCTGATTCCTCGTCAGAGCTGTTAAAAACAGCACAGACCGCTTACAGGAAACGCTTTGGATCAGATCCGGTGGTGGAGGCAATTCACGCAGGTCTTGAATGCGGAATTATTGGTGAGCGTGTTGGCGATCTGGATATGATCAGTCTCGGCCCGGACATACGCGATGTTCACGTTCCCGGGGAATCTGTCAGTGTGTCTTCTGTGGCAGACTTTCTGGAATATCTTATTGATGTTCTGAAGGAACTGTCTAGGTGAAAAAGCTTTTAATTTTTCAGGACCCGGGGATCACAGCTGAAAGAACTTTGTCGATTGCAGCTGATCTTCTTCCGGACTGGGAAGTTTCCCACGGCAGGGTCCCGGATGGCCACCATGCTTTGATTGCTGTTAACAGCGTGTTGGACAGCAGCATAATAGAGGCAATGAAGGGTGGTTTGATATCACTGGCATTTACTGGATATGACCATGTTGACCTGGAAGCAGCAGTCAGCCAGGGTGTGGCTGTTGCCAATGTACCGGGATATTCAACAAACGGTGTAGCAGAACTTGCTCTGGCTCTTGCAGTGATGTCCATGAGAGATCCCGGGCACAGGTATGGCAAAGAGCTGCATGGGAAAACGGTTGGAATTATTGGAACAGGCGCCATTGGTTTAGCAGCAGCTTCGCTGTTCAAGGCTGCGTCCTGCAGAATTCTTGGATGGAGCAGGTCTGAGAAGACCGATTTTCCGGGTAAATACACAGGGTTGTCATATCTTCTGGGAAATTCTGATATTGTATCTTTGCACCTTGCCCTTACAAAAGAGACTGAAATGTTCATGAATGCTGAACGATTCTCTATGATGAAACGCGGATCAATACTTGTGAATACTGCAAGAGGAGGTCTTGTGGATCAGATCAGGCTTCAGGAGTTTCTTTTAAGTGGATATCTCGGGGGTGCAGGGTTGGATGTTACAACTCCTGAACCATTGCCTCCAGATAACATTCTTCACAGAATGACAGGAGTGGTTATAACGCCTCACACCGGTTTTAACACTAAAGAAGCTCTTGAGCGGCGAACGGTGGAAGCCTTGAAGAATGTGGCTGCATGGTCCAAGGGGGAAAGGCGGAACAGAGTTGATTGATCTAAGCAGGATTACAGCGCTTGCTGAAGAACTGATGTTTCAAAAAGAAGATCTGAACTGTGCCGGGGCAGTACCTTTAAGCAGTAGTCAGATCGCGAAGCTCAAAGTTCAGGGGTGCAGTTCCAGCAGGTGGGATCTGGTGAAGTTTACTTCCGAGTCAGATCTTGGCCTTGTTGTTAACTGCAGTTTTCACGGGTTTGTTAATGTACACCTTCCATCAGGTCTTTTAGCATCAACTGCTTTTGAGAATTGCGAGATCGAAGGACCGTTAACCGTAAGGTCCACCCGAAATATATCTGCCATGACTCTTTTCCCAGGGTCTACAGTGGAATTCTGCGGCAGCATACGGTGGGACTCTGCACCGGGGGTTATGGATGCCTTCATGAATGCCGGTGTTGAAACCGGTGAAAGGCAGGTTCCGATCCTTCCGCATTTCGACCACAACGATGTTGCTTTTCTGGGGTCAGCTTCCGGCAGGGCATTCATTGAAGAGTGTGTTCTTTTAAGGAACAGCATGCGTGAGAAATTAAGAGGTGTGATCGGCAGCGATGCTATTATTTCAAATTGTTCCTGTATTCATAACAGTTTGATCCTTGAACGGGGACGGGTTAACAACGCCGCTGCTGTCAGGGGTTCTATCTTAATGAGCGGTTCTTCCGCCTCGGATGGAGCTCTGATAAGGAGCAGTGTTCTTCAGTGGAATTCCTCTGTTGACTCTTTTGCCATTGTGGAGAGTTCCATCGCAGGTGAATGTGCGGTTGTGGAAAAGCACGGAAAGCTTACCGACTCTTTTCTTGGGGCAGACAGTGTTCTAGGCGAGGGGGAGGTGACTGCCTGCGTTGTAGGGCCTCTCACTGGAATTCACCATCAGTCTCTTCTTATTGCCGCGATGTGGCCCGGGGGCCTTGGCAACATAGGCTACGGTGCCAATGTTGGCAGCAACCACACTTCCCGGCTTCCCGATCAGGAAATAAAGCCTGGAACAGGTCAATTCTTTGGTCTCAGTACATCTGTTAAGTTTCCAGCAGATTTCAGCCGAAGCCCGTTTACCATAATCGCTACGGGTCTTACTACTCTTCCACAGCAGGTTAGTTTTCCGTTCTCTCTTATTACCCTGCCCCATAAACGACCTCAGAATGTGCCTGACGGATGGAACAGGCTTATTCCCGGGTGGATGCTTAGTCAGAATCTGTATTCTGTTCTAAGGAATTCCTGGAAGTACCGGAAAAGGCTGCGAGCTGTACATACTTATGTGGATACATCTGTTTTTTCAGATGAAATACTTCTGATGGTTCAAGATGCCAGGGAAAGACTGGAACAGAATTCATGCGACACCATGCCCGGTACGGGAAAGAATTTCATTACAGAAGAAGATCGGGTTAGGGGTATCGAGGCTTACCGGAAGTGTATCAGAAGCATGGAACTCTGGAAAAAGTACCTTGCAGGATCTTTGAATGACAGTGAGACCGGTGAAATGCTTGATCTGCTCAGCCACGTAAGAAGTTCTGTGATATCTTCCAGAATGAAAGACTTCAGAAGGGGAGACAGAATAATAGACGACTATCTTGCTGTCAGGGTATCCCCGGAAGACGACGAATTTATCAAGATTCTTGAGGTTTTCTACAACAAGACCGTCAATCAACTGGAATCAACAGATGATTCAAGCATGATGAATTAAGATACTCTTATGAAATCAGTTCATGGGCTTGGTCTGTGTATTGTTCTTGGAGCAGTTGCAGAGGTTCTTTCGAAATTTGTTCCGTTCGGATCAGTAGCCGTGGCAATACTGCTTGGGGTTGCAGTGGGAAATACACTGAAACCCGGGGAAAGGTTCGCTTCAGGGATATCCTTCAGTGAAAAGCGCCTTCTGGCTTTTGCTGTGGCGTTAATGGGGGTAAATCTGAACTTCATGATTTTGAGGGATCTTGGTTATCAGTCAATCCTGATAATAGTCACTGCCATGGCAGTT
>JAOZLN010000128.1:0-3053 GCA_029934845.1 Candidatus Sabulitectum sp. | reverse complement strand
TACCCGTTGTCCTCTACCTCAAATCCTTTTTCTGGAAGTTCCATCCCGGTTGGTTCATCCAGCTTCACCTTTTCTCCTTTTTCATTCACCAGGCTATCGGTAAGGGGATTAAAGGTCATATCCCCGGCAATGGCCATGGCAGTTACAATCTCTTCCTCGGTGTTGTTTGCAAAGATGTTTGGTTTTGACAGGAAATTCGCCCTTCTTATAGGAATAGGCAATGGGATCTGCGGCAGTTCAGCCATAGCAGCAACCAAAGATATAATCGGCGTTGATGAAGAAGAGGTTGGGTTATCTGTAGCGGTTATCAATTTCCTGGGAACCATTGGAATATTTGTGCTTCCGCTGATTGGAACTGTTCTTCTGAAGTTCTCGGAAGTCAATACTGGTCTGCTGATAGGAAACACACTGCAGGCAGTGGGGCAGGTGGTTGCTTCAGGGTTCTCTGTGGGTGAATCAGCAGGGCAGACCGCAACCATTGTGAAGATGACAAGGGTTCTGATGCTGACCCCGGTGGTGTTCATACTCATTGCTCTTTTTTCACGGGAGGGTTCAAGGCGCGGGTTCAATAAAGGAAGAAAAACAGTTCCTCTGTTCGTTGTGGGATTTGTTCTGTTCTCTCTTGTCCCGACCTTTAATCTTCTATCAGAGAATTTAATTCATGTGATCAGCAGGATCAGCCATTATGCTCTTGTTGTTGCAATGGCAGGTATCGGCCTTCGAATCAAGTTCAGCAGCATCATGCGCGATGGCAGAACCGCACTGCTTATTGGCAGCCTGATATTCCTGCTCCAGATAGTGTTCAGCAGCACCATGATCTTTGCTTTACTGGTATAATTGATTTTACAGTAAGTGTTGTTACATTGGCATTGTTCGCCTAAATATGTATATTTGAGCAGTTGTTCAAGTATTAACATATAAGAGCGAGTGAAGTCGAGGTTCAATATGCAGTTTCTAAAAGAGTTCATACAGGCCATGTGGGATACAGGTATTGCGCTGGCGCCATCTCTTTTTCTGGGTCTACTTATTGCCGGTATACTTCATGTGTTCGTAAAGAAGGACAGGATTTACAAACACATGGGTAAGCCCGGATTGTACAGCTCTGTAAAGGCAAGTCTTATTGGTGTACCGCTTCCTCTGTGTTCCTGCGGTGTTCTTCCTGCTGCTCTGGCACTCAGGAAAGACGGAGCCAGCAAAGGGGCGGCAGTAAGTTTTCTTGCCAGCACTCCCCAGACCGGTGTTGACTCTATAGCAGCAACATGGGCATTGCTGGGGTGGCCGATCGCCTTTGCAAAGGTGATCGCAGCGTTTATTGCAGGTGTTGTCAGCGGTACCATTGTTGATATTCTTGATAAACAGAACGGCCACAGTTCTGCACCATCTTCTTCCACCGGTTCAGAAAAGGGATCTGTTCCCGGCAGAATATGGAGGTATGCCTTCGGAACGCTCTTCAGAGACATATACCTGTGGTTGTTTATCGGCGTTGCGATATCGGCTCTGGTTACGGTTTTCATAGAACCCGGGCAGCTGGCAGAGTATCCTGTTCTTGCCGGACCGCTGGGAATGCTGGCAGCTCTTGCAATCGGAATTCCGTTGTATGTATGTTCTGTTTCATCAGTTCCTATTGCTGCAGCTCTTGTTTATGCAGGTTTTCCCGTTGGTAGTGCTCTGGTGTTTCTTATGGCAGGACCCGCCACAAATGCCGCCACCATGGGTGCTGTAAGAAAGAGCCTCGGGAAGCTGTCTTTCTGGAGTTACATTCTTACGGTGATCGGCGTAAGCCTGCTTGCGGGATTGTTATTGAATGATCTTGATATTCCATCCGGTATTTTGTCCCCTGGTCATCACGGCTCGGGTGTTGCAGGGCTGTTCGGCATGTTTGCAGCTGGAATGCTCTTTCTTGCAATGGGATTTTTTGCAGTCAAAGATATTCTTCAAAAATTCAGTTCCAGCTCCTCACTTGACCTTGCGTATTCAAACAGTATCACTTACAGTGTATCAGCAATGACCTGTCCGAACTGTGTTAGAACGGTTTCAGAAGCTCTGGGCAAGATATCAGGAGTTGGTTCAGTGGCTGTATCGCTTGAATCCGGTACGGCAGTGGTAATTCCTTCGCCTGGTTATTCCAGCAGCAGTATTCTTGAAACTCTTGCCGGTATAGGTCACCAGGGAGAGATCATCAGTATCAGTGAGGGAGAGGAAGATGGAGCAGCATGTTCCTGCAGTTCATGCCACGGTTGATGAGGTAGAAAAGCTTGCAGAACTGTTCAGTCAGACGGCAGATCCGACCCGGTTGAAAGTTCTATTGTTTCTTCTGGGAGGCGAACAGTGTGTGTGTGCCATCTCTGAGCAGCTCGATGTATCGGTCTCTGCTGTTTCTCATCAGTTGCGCAGGTTGAGGACCGGCGGATTGATCTGTCGCAGAAAGCAGGGCAGGCATGTATATTACACTCTGGCAGATGATCACGTAAGAATACTTATTTCGGTTGGTCTGGAACACATAAGGGAATAGAACTGGAGGTCAAATGCCTTCTTACTGGCCGATACTGCTGGGAGCTGTTCTTGTAATTGTGGTGATTCTTGTTGTTAAAAGACTTTTCCCGGGCATCAGTTATTCATCTTTAAGGAAACTGAAGCTTAACGCTGACGCCATAAGTTCGATTCCTCTTCTGGTCGTATCCATCGACCGGTCCGGTAACATCCTCGATGTTCATTCCATACCAGTCGGTTTCTTTGAAAATTTTGACTACGATGGTAATAACTGGTACACGTTTATTCACAAAGACTTTCATGAAGATTTCACAGAAGCATTAAGAAATGCTTTTTCCTTCGGTACTCCCGGTAGTTTTCGCTATTCTATCCTTTCAGACTCTGGGATCCGCTGGTATGAAGGCCAGATCGTAAAAGCTTCTGAAGAGAGCCTTCTTGTTACTGTAAAAGATATCACCGAGAGCAAGATCACAATGGAAAAGCTTGAAATGGCTTATGATTCTGAGGAAATGACAACTTTTGTTTTAGATGTGGACTCCATGAGTATATCCTTTGATAGAATC
>JAOZLN010000127.1 GCA_029934845.1 Candidatus Sabulitectum sp. | reverse complement strand
TCCCGGCATGGTAAGATCAAGCATCATTAAATCCGGGATCTCGCCTTTTTCGAGCATGGCCAGTGCCTCTGCGCCACCAGGCGCTGCAACAACTTCGAAACCCATGGCTGAGAGAATAGCATGAATTGTTTCACGAACGATCTCTTCGTCATCCACAACAAGAATTTTTTTACCTGCATGTTCTTCAGCGGCTTCAGGCTGATCTTTAACGGTTTTAACCAATTCATCTTCCCTGACCGCATGAAGGTAAACAAAGAACTCGGTTCCAATGTCCGGTTTTGAATTAACCATGATGGCTCCGGAATGACCCCTTACGATGCCGAGTACTGCAGCAAGGCCAAGACCCCTTCCAGTTTGCTTTGTTGAATAAAAAGGGTCAAATATCCGGGTAAGGGTTTCGGCATCAATTCCGGTACCGTTATCTTTAATCTTTAGAAGAAGAAAATCGCCATCGTCAGGAGATTCCTCAAGCAGATTGTCCCTGAACTGTTCTCTCTTTCTGTATACAAAATCTGTAGAGATATGCACCTGCCCGGAGCCATTTATAGATTCTGCTCCATTAAGAACCAGATTCATTATTACCTGACGCATCTGTGAACCATCTCCTGTCACCGGGGGTACTCTGTTGGACAGATCCATAACAAGCTCAACATCTTTGGGAAGGCTTGTTTCCATAAGAACTGAAATGTCTTTAATAACATGATTGATGTCCATCAGCTGGTGGCTGACTGGCTGTACTCCGGCGTAATCCAGCATCTGGGTACACAGATCTGCCGACCTCTCTGCTGCAGATTGAATCCGCTCTGCCTTGATAAGCTGGGAAGAATCTCCATCAAGTGTTTTGCAAAGCATGGCAGCATTCCCAAGAATACCTTGAAGAAGATTGTTAAAATCGTGGGCAATGCCACCTGCAAGAGTGCCCAGAGCCTCCAGTTTCTGTGTTCTTCTCATTTGCGCCTCTATAAGACTTCTCTGATTCTCTGCATATCGCTGACTTGTTCTATCAACCTGTATAATGAACGTCTCGTCCTTTTTGAATGGAACAAGTGAAATAAGAACGCTCTTCAGGCTTCCGTTCTTCGCCCTTAAGTTTACATCGAATTCTTTGTCATCTGTTCGAGTTCTGATGAAGTCGGTGATCCATTCATCCAGGTGTTCTGGAATTATCAATTCAGAAAGCTTTCTTCCACATGCCTCAGTGCTTTCATAACCGTAAAGTTTTTCGCATGTATCATTCCAGAAAGTAACTACTTCCTGTGAATCCACAGCAAGCACACCAATGTTTGTCATACTGTTTACAAGACCTCTGAATCGTTCCTCACTTAAAAGAAGAGATGTGTTCTTCTGTTCAAGTTGACGAGCTTCCTCTTCTACGCGAGCAAGTTCTTTTTTAGCTCGGGCAGTTTCTGTTAATGCATCTATGACGCTTTCCATGGCACTGGACTTCAATGCGTCAAGTTTCTTTTCTTCCTCCATGGCCTTTTGAAGCTCGGAATAGGCAAGTTTGTAGTTACCCTTCTCTACAAGAACCCTGGCATAAATAAAGCTGAATCCCTGTCCATAGCTATTAGAAATGTTAGCGCTTTCAATATCCCGACCCCTAGTGATCAGCTTTTCTGCTTTTTCCACATTACCTGATTCAAGACAGAATTCCGCTCTTACAACACAATACTCTATTTTTTCAACCCATGACTCCTGTGAGAAAACCAGCTGTTCCGCCTGATCAAACAGATCACTGGCTTTTTTCTTATCCCCCAGGCGAAAGATCGTAAGAGCATAATTAACTAAAACAAGACCTGCTTTGGAGATCGCCTTGTTTCCAAGATGCATTTTGTAGGCTTTCTCAAGAATTGGTGCAGCTTCCTGGTAAAGCCCTTTCTTCTCGGCTAACAGCAGTCCAAGGTTCGCCAGACTGTCGGCAAAACCGTAATTATTGCCTGATTCTTCCTGAATTTTCATTGAATTACGGAAACTTTCCTCTGCCTGTTTATAGAGCCCGATCCTCTGGCAGAGTAAACCTATGTTTGAAAAAACATAAGCTTGATCCGTTACTAGTGAAAGCTCTTCGTTCAACTCAAGAGCTTCTGTGTAATAATTCCAGGATTCCTGAAAAAGATCCAGACTGAAACAGATCTGGCCCAGCCAGTTCAGACACCTTGCAAGCAGATACCCTCCATCGACCCTCAATCCGGCTTCTGCCTTCTTCATAAGAGCAAGAGCTTCGCCGAACTGGCTCTTTTCCACAGATAATACTCCAAGAGCCATGGAGGATCTTGCAGCAGATTGCAAACTTCCATTGTCTTCAGCAATTTTCATAGATTCTTTTATTGATCTCTCTGCAAATTGAAGATCGCCGGAACGCCAGGCTACAACAGATCGCTGAAAAACACAGAAAAATCTGATCTCGAAGGGAACCGGGTCAAGGAAGTAGTTTGAGTATTCCTGAATCAATCTAAGGGAGTCCTCGTTACGGCCAATGGTAATAGAAAGGATCACTGCTTCTTCGAAGTCACAAACCACATCATGAACAGGCTGCCCTGCAGACTTCTCCAGTTTTAAAATCAATGAATCAAGGCGTTCAGTCGGGCTGTTCATACATTCCTTCCATTTAATATGAATTATTATAGTGCTTACAGGAAGCATCACACAGGCCGCAGTTCAAAGGAGTATTATGAAGCCCATGGAGAATCTTGAAAAATTGGCGGAGTTATTACAGGATCTAAACACAGAGTACAGCAGGCTTAACTGGGCAAAGTACACTACGGGGCTGGATTTCGGGGTTAATAAGGCCTATGGTCATATCGTTGAGCTTCTTAAAAACAATCATCACTGGGATACCATTCAGGAATGCAAAGAATCGGAAACAGACTCTGTCAACGCACGAAAAACTGTTATTATGGAGAGGGTTTTTAAACCGTTTCACCTGTCAGAGGATCTGAACAAGCTCTCCATGGATATCCAGCAGTTAACTTCTAAGCTTTCTGCTGTTCTCAACACACATCGTTGCAAGGTAAATGGAATGGAAATGAGTTCTCCGGATATTGCCAGAATTCTTTCAACAAGCCACGACAGAGAACTGAGAAAAGAAGCATTTCTTTCAAGAGAACAGATCAGTAAGCCTCTGATTGATACAGGATTCCTGGATCTGGTTAGTTTAAGAAAAGAGTATGCCCTGGAAATGGGCGCATCCGACTTTGTTCAGCACAGCCTTGAAGAGCAGGAGCTTGAACCAGACATGTTCTCTTCATGGCAGGATGAACTCCATAAAATTCTACCGTCAATGAAGAAGGTCAGATCACAATTCGCTGAAGAATACATCAAGGCAGATGAAGTGATGCCCTGGGATGAAGCGTTTATAGCTTCCTCCATAGCTCCGGAGCTGAACAGCTTGATGGATATGTCAGGCTTTCTCATACCCATAGATGAACTCTTTAAGAAATTCGGATTTGATATCACTTCTATGAACATCACTTACGATGTTTTCCCAAGAAAGAACAAATCTGAATGGGGTTATAATTTTCCTATCCAGACAGGGATTGACTCCAGAATTCTTGCAAATGTAAAAGATCGTTTCTCTGGATTTGGAGTTCTTCTTCATGAAACTGGCCACGCGGTACACAGTTTTACCTCTGATCCCGGGGAGATCATTCTTAACAAAGGGATAAGTGGCATTGTCAGTGAAGGTATTGCAAATTTATTCGGTTCCTTTAGAGGCAGAAAGGTCTTCTATTCCCAGTTCTTCGGCAGCGTGACCGAAGAGGCAGAAAAGCATTTCAATGAACTGAAAAAGTGGACCAGGGCCAGTCAGCTGATGGCTCTGGGCAGAATTGTTTTTGACCAGAATATCTACAGAGCCGATCTTGCTGATCTTGACGATGTCAATCAGCTTTTCTGGGACACCCGGAAAACCCTTTTTAAAGAAGACCCGTATGCAGATCAACCTGTATGGGCCAATACTATTCACTATACCACACACCCGATCTACCTGCACAATTACCTTCTGGGAGACCTGACCTGCGACATGCTGGAAGAGGTTTTCCTTCGCAGAGAATCCAGTACAGACATAATGGAAAATCCCAGGGCTTTCGGAGATTTTGTTAAGAGTGAGGTTATCAAACCCTCAGGAATGTACCCTTTCCCCGATCTGTTTAAAAGGATCAGCGGTGAGGATCTATCTTTGTCATTCCTTACTGAAAAAATAAGGGAAACCATTTCATAACCACATAACTCTTGATCGTGTGATCTCTTGACCTGACCTGACTTGTGTTGAATCATTGTGACAGGTAAAAAAGGAGGAGGGGCATGGAATTTTTCGGGTACGGTTGTTTTTTGCGCAGGGTGTTATACCTGACAGTTTTCACCTGGATGCTTCTGGTATTCTCCGGTGGCAGTGTATACTCCGACCTTACATTCGTCGAGGCTATATCGGGAGTAGACGATGAATGCCCGGAATGGATACTGAACAATCAGGTTCTTATTGATGTGGTCTACTTCGGCTTTGACGAAAAGATACACAGGGGGCAGGTAGTGGCTGACGCCAGAGTAGCAGGCGACCTGCAGAAAGTTTTCATGCTGATGCTGATCACTGGCTTTCCTCTTGAATCTGTCATACCCATATCAGAGCTTGGCTGGGATGATTTTCAATCCATGGAACTGAACAACACCTCCGCTTTCAATTATCGCACAGTTCCTTTTTCCAGTAATCTTTCTAATCATGCGTACGGACTGGCAATAGACATCAACCCGTTGCAGAACCCCTATTACACAGGCACCCAGGTGTTCCCCGAGAATGCTGAGTATGACCCCTTTGCCCCTGGTACCCTTTATGAAGGGCATCTTGTGGTACGGTTGTTCAGACATCTGGGATGGCGATGGGGTGGAGACTGGAGAGAGAAGGATTACCAGCATTTTGACAAACAACTTGAAGAAACAGCCCTGGAAAACATTGATAAACACTTTACATGGCCCCCCTGGAGGTAGAGATGAGAAAGGCAGTACTTGTTCTAATTGCACTATTTATCACATCAGCATTTCTGTCGTGTACCGAGGAAGAAGGATCGGATATCCCTGTAATTTCAGAGCAGGAAACAGAAGAGCCGGTTAACAGGGAATCGACTGTACCTGAAGATGAGATCACAGAGGAAACAGCACCGGAGGAAGAGCCGGGTGCTTTTATCGAATTGTGCTACGCAACCTCTGTGAACATGCCTGAAGGCCAGTTCGGCCCAGAGAATGTGTTCGACAATGATCCAAACACCAGCTGGGTGACCATGCCGGGTGCAGGTCCTGGCGAAGGGCTTTACTTTTCTTTTGAGACACCAATTCATATTGATGCAATCAGCATGCAAGCTCTTCCCGAGAGCAACAGCATCGCAGAGCTTACCTCCGTTCAGCTTTACATCAATGGTATTTCCGGACCGTATTACAACATTCAACGGGAAGAATCCGTTTCGATTGATCGCAAGGTTAAAAGTCTGTTTATTCGAATTTCCGGCACCGGATATCATGGGCGGGAAGCACCTGAGAACGGCCTCTGCTATAACGGCAGTTTGTCTGTAGGGATCAGTGAAGTCGATCTTTTTGTAAGAAACGAATACGGCCAGGAAGTTCCCTTGCAGATTCAACCAGTTACCAGAGTTTCAGGAAGCATTCAAGCCAGCTCCTCGCTGGATCCTGTAGAGGCCTACAATCCCGATTTTCTTTTTGATTCCCGCTCTGATTTCGGCTGGGCCGACGGCAATACAGAGAGCAACGGCCAGGGAGAGAATTTGTTATTTCACTTTGATCAGAGCCAGCGGATAGAAAAGATCAAGATCTGGAATGGCTACCACAGGTCCCAGACACACTTTGATCAGAATGAACGGGTTGCCAGTCTTTCCTTTGGGCCTCAGGGCGAGGATGGCTCTGTATACTCAGTTAACGACACAATGGTGCCACAGGTAATTACTCTGGAAACACCACTGGAAGGGCAGAGTTTTTCTCTTAACATTCTCGATGTATATGAAGGTGCTACATACAAAGACCTTGTGATAAGCGAACTGTGCTTCTTTGACGGAAACGATTGGTTCCAGCTTCGATCCGGAGAAGGAGAAGTCAGGAAAAATCAGTTGCTGGAGTGGGCACAAAACACAGATGCAGGTGTATTTATTGACAGGCAGATATATGCGAGAATCTGGTCTGAAGATAGTAATGGTGAGCAACACTTCATTTTGCGTTCCAACGGCAGTTTTATAATCTGGAAGCAACTGGATATGGATGACGGTTTTGAGACAATGTACGCTGATGGAAACTGGCAGATCATTGATGACAATTCCGTAAGAATATTTGGAAAGCTGCATAGAATGGGAAACTACCGGGAGGATGCATATGATCCATATTCAGGAGCAATACCTCCCCCGGATGTGGAGCTGGATCGCACAACCATCTTCACTGATATCCTGCAATTCGACGAAGAGACCATTTCCAGTCAGCGAGGCATGTTCGAGGAATTTACATTTTAAAGAAGGATCTTAAAACAACCAGGCTTACCGCTACAGCCCTGCTGGTCATACTCGCAGGAGTTGTAGCGGGAAGCGGCCTCAATTCACTCAATCGCACAGAGTATGCAAACGGCTGGGACGGTTATTACTACCTGATTCAGGTGCAGTCTTTGAACAATACAGGCGAGATGCATTCTCCGGAGTATTCCCTTGTTTATCTGCCGGTTATAGCACTGCATGCAATCACCGGAGACTATGTAGCCTCCTACAAGATCAGTGCCGCTCTGATAAAAACCCTCTTTGTGCTCTCAGTATACGCATTGACTCTCTCTTTGCTGAAAACCGGTAAACCCATCACTAGCTCTGGCAGCAACAACTCCATGTTTTTCACGGCTTTACTGGCAGCTGCTATCTCTGCGGCAAGTCCATCCCTGAATTTCTTCTTCACGCAGTTTCCCAAGAACCTTCTGGGTTTTGCTCTGCTCTTTTTCTTCATTTCTTCGGTTTACAGAACAAGCAGGATCTGGAAAAATCGGACAGGAAAGGGCATATCGGAAAAACATTTCCTGGCTGGTGCAGCAGGCTCTGTAGTGCTTTTCGGAGCCACATATTTTACTCATCGCTTCTCTGCGGTTCTCTCTGTTTTCTTTCTGATACTGTTCTTTCTTCCTTCGCTCAAACAACTCCCCGATTACCTGCGGAAAACAAAGAAGCAGAGCACAGGCAGTAACTTTGTGCCATGGTGGAGGAAACACATCAGGAAAGCAATTCA
>JAOZLN010000126.1 GCA_029934845.1 Candidatus Sabulitectum sp. | reverse complement strand
TACCTGGGGCATGTACCCTGCCTTGCCGGAAAAAGAGTTTTTGTGGCAGGATCCGGTCAGGCAGCTCGCAGACTGGGAAAAGAGATCAAAAAGCAGGGCTTTCATATTGAGGCTTTTCTGTCTCCGGTTCCTGTTACCAGGGAAAGAACGCTGTGCGGGAGGCCAGTAACAAATATTGCAGAATGGGAGAAATCGAATGCTCTTCCCCTGATCGTAGCATCCAGAAAGCCAGGTGCAGCAAGCTCTATTCAGAGCTTTCTTGAGGGTAAAGGTCTGGTTAACTGGGTAGATTTTGTGTTATGCTCGTGACATTGCTCCGGTAATTATCTATTCTTGATAAGTACGCAGGTAGTTGGCTATTCTCTAACAGGAGGCAGATGTTGAAAATCAAAGAAGAGAGCAAAGATGGCGTGAAGGTGATACGGTTAAGTGGCAAGGTGATAAGTGGACCCGACCTGATGGACCTCAAATCTGTTTTTCAGACAGCTGTGAGCAATGCAACAGGTAATGTTCTTCTTGACCTTGGACATGTGGCATGGATGGACAGCTCCGGTCTTGGCGTTCTCGTCAGCGGGCACACTTCTCTTGCAAGAGAAGGCGGTCGGATGGCGATTCTTAATGCAACCAAGAAGATCCAGGAGCTTTTTATCATTACCAAGCTTATAACGATCTTCGAGACCTTCACTGACGAAAGTGAAGCCCTCTCCAGTCTTAAGGAATAGTTTTGCTTAAGGGGATAGTTCTTAAAATTCCAAGCGATGACACGGTTGTGGAATCGGTGCAGACATTCGTGGAAAAGATCGGTATAGCCTCAGGTGTAAGTGAGGAAGATGTTACCGGCCTGTCCATTTCCGTAATGGAAGTGGTCAAGAACGCCATTGAGCACGGCAACGGCGGCGATCCAAGAAAACTTGTGACGATCTACATCGATGTTTATTCCGGTCGGATACAGTTTATAGTAGACGATTGTGGTTCCTGGCAACCGGAGGTGGACCTTGGTCATGAACCCGGCGAGGGGGATGCGCTGATAAGCAGCCGTGGCAGGGGTGTTCTCATTGCGCGGAATCTTGCTCGCTGGTTGGATTACGGGTTGAATCCGGAAGGAAAAACCAGAGCCACTCTGATCTGGCCGCTCAGCTGACGGAGTACTGATGGCTCACAGTTTTGAATTGCTTGTCTGGACGGATAGCAGCGCTCTTCCGGATGGTGAGCGTTCTGTTGTGGTTTCAGAAGTTGGAAAATTGCGTCTGCCGGAATGGGCGGACGGATTAAAACTGGTGACTGATCCCAAGACTTCGGGGCCTGATGCAGCCTTGCTGCTTATTGGAAACAGCCCTTCCGCTCTTGCAAGATCAACGTTTTTTTCTCTCTTCAGATCGGGAGTTCCCGTTGGAGCTCTTGTGTCCGGGGAGCCGTCATTTTCCGAACCAATCTTTGCAAAGCTGGAAGAATGGAACAGATGCTGGACTTTCAAAGACCAGAGGAATCTTGTTTCTATACTTCACAATTCGATTCAGGATTGGATATTGGGAACGAACAGAGGTATGACTTTTTATCCGTCTGGAGACGATCTGATTCGCTCATGGAACGGAGTTGCCGGTGAATCCATCGATAGCGAAAGTCTTGTGGCTGCTTCAGAAATACTCATGGACAGAGGCTTTGTATGCCTTTCCGGACCTCCTGGAGCAGGGAAAACTACTCTTGCCCGCCTGCTGCTTATGGAAGCATCAGATCAGGGGCTTGTTCCCATGGAACTTATTGACAAAGATGTGGATTCCCGACTGGTAGAAATGAAGTTACGCGGACCTGACGATTGTGCCATTCTGTTTGATATTGACTCAATAAGACGAATGACCGTAATACAGCCTCTTCACCTGTTTCACTCTGCGTTTACAATGATATTGAAATCTACAGACTCCAGAAGAAGAGTTATTCTTACCTCTTCAGATCCGAGGATCGCGGGTTTGTTCTCCCTGTTTGGCGATGCACATGTTGAATTACCATCTCCCGATACCAACAGACAGTGGAGAGTTGATCAGGGGCAGCGGGCGCTGGAATCTTTCAGAGATCTTGATCTTCTTGCAAAGGCCGAGCTGGTACTGCTTTCGCTTTTTGAACCAATTGTTTCAGAAACCACTTTTAAGAATTCGCTGCTGGAGATATGGTCCAGGCTGCACTTTCTTATAAGAGAAACTTTTCCATCTTCTGAGATTCTGGAAGAAATGTACAATGACACAAAAGCCAAAAGGGGTGTTTCACCTTTCAGACGGTTGAGGATCAATGGCGAGACTCATCTCTGCAGTGGCGATACAATTCTTCTTGATGCTGTGGATAAGGGGATGGCAGAGCTGTCCGGTGCCGGAAGTCCACTGGTAAGAGTTGTAATGGAGACGCTTCTGAATGGAGAAAATACAGAGCAGAGAAGAGCCGGATACAACATTGCACACATGTACAGACATCTTTCTTCTTCAGAAAAGTCAAGATTGTTGTTTACGGCTTCCAGGGAATCACATATTGAAGGGCTGAACGATTTCTTTTCGATGCTGCTGGCAGACAGAGAGGCTTTTGACAGGGCTGCCGAGGGTTTGTGTCGTCACATAATAGAATCCGGTTCTGTTGAGATAAGAAGAGCACTTTCAAAATCTCAGGGAGTACCATGGCTAAGAAAGGATCACTATTTCAGAGAGCTTGTGGAAGCAACATCTAAAGATCCTGATCCCTCGGTTCGAGCATCGCTTTTATTCAGTATTGATATGTGGGGAGTGTCCGGGGACCCCGGAGGTTTTCTCGGACGGTTTATGAAGGACTCATCAACAGCGGTTTCAAGGGGTATACTTATATATCTTGGAAGAAAGTTTCCTGATCTCAACCCCAAAGAGCTGGCGATTGTGAATTCCGCTCTTGATAAGGGAGAGAACAGCCAGCTCATGAACCTTGTATTCGGGTTGATGAACAGGCAACTGGGTGAATTCGAAGAGGAATCCTGTGATCTGCTCTGGCTGCTTATGCAGCGTCTTCCCAACGGGGGTCGCAGCCTGGTCGCTTCCAACATAGGAGCTCGTATCCGGTTTTTCGGAAGCACTATCAGAAATACACTGTTCTCTGATATTTCCGAAGACGATATAAGAACTGTTGCTCAGTGCATGCTGATGAACTACAAGGATCTTACTGCAGGGGAAAGAACTACCCTCTGGAAACTGCTGTCGGAGAACATGCCTCAGAGCAGTGAGATGGCGGCAATGGTGCTTCCCTATATCAGGATACTTGACGACCTGGAGCAGACGGAACTTCTTCGTATTGTTCTTGCATCCGAGCGCTACGGGGCCCGAGAGGCTCTTGCGCAGCTGCTTGCAGCAGGCAGAAGCGATGTTGCAGAGATAGCAGTTGGTGTGGTTAAACAGCTTCTGGATAACGGCACTGTAGAGGAAAGATCCAGGCTTTCGTGGTTTATCCTCTGGAACGGAGATTCCCTGTCCAGCTCTGCTGCTGGTCTTTTGACCGAGCTTTCTGTTGACCCTGACCCGGCTGTGAGAAAAACAGTTGCTTCTGGTATTCGACGGCTTGGTACAATGACTGTACAGGATATTGCCCTTCTGAACAGGCTTGCTGTGGATGATGAAAGGTCGGTAAGGGCTGCCGCCGGTGAAGCTCTTGCTGAGTTTTCCGCGCCTGAAGGCATTTCCGAAATAATCCCTGCTCTGGCCGCAGATACAGATTCCACCGTTAGAACAGCAGTACTTCGCGGTATAAGCAATTCCCCTTTCCTGAGAACAGCAGATAAGGCAGAATTCTATCTTAAAGCTTTTGAAGACTCTGATGCTTCTGTTAGACTGCAGGCAATTGGAGCAATAGAGAAACTTTCGAGTCTTGGGACTATTCCCGGTCTTGTGGGAAAAATAACCATGCTTCTGGGGGACAGATCGGAAAGTGTCAGGAATGCTGTTGCCCAGCTGGTAACCAGTCATCCCTCCATTACAACTTCCCGCGAGCTTCGGGAAAGATTACCTGATCTGTATCTGGGAAGATTTGCCGTTGGAGAGTCTCTTGCAGAAGAATTGAGTACTGCAAGGAAGATTCAGATGGGACTTCTGCCTGCAGAAGCACCAAGATACGAGAATTACACCATTGCTGTTTACTACAATCCCGCAAAAGAAGTCGGGGGAGACTACTATGACTTTTTTAAGCTTCCTGACGGTAATCTTGGTATGGCTATTGCAGACGTGGCAGGAAAAGGCATTCCAGCTGCCTTGACCATGGCAGGAATGAAGGGTACCCTTGGAGCCAGCGTCAGAAGTTTATTTGACATCAGTCAGATCATGAAGAGGGTAAACTCAGAGCTTACAGCCGAGGGGGAAGTGTCCGGTCTTGTGGGACTCTTTTACAGCATTCTGAACACACATGATGGTCTTCTTACTTATTGTAACGCCGGCCACAACCCGCCTTTCCTTGTGTCAAGAACCGGTGATATCAGATTTCTTGAAGAGGGGGGACTGCTTATGGGTGTAGTTAAAAGTGCAGATTACAGTTTTGGAACAGTACAGATCCATCCAGGTGATGTGCTGGTTCTTTACACAGATGGAATTACGGAAACCATGGATAGTAACGATGTTGAATTTGATGTTTCCGGATTGACTAATGCCGTTCTCGAGTATCGAGATCTTAGTGCAGATCAAATAGTTACTCGTATTTTAAAGGCAATGAACTTACATGGGCAGGGTTCAGTTCAGGCAGATGACAGAACACTTGTAGTGATCAAACACCGCTAAGGGGGGAAGAGGCTTTTGAAAACACCTTTGTTTATTCTATCTGATTTTGGGTATTCAGATACGTATGTCGCGCAGATGAAGGCTGTAATTCTTTCATTTGCCGGTTATGATTGTCCAGTGATCGACCTTACCCATGCAGTTGAACCTGGAAATATTCTTCAGGGTGCTTATCATCTGCGTTCTGCGCTTCCTGACCTTCCAGAGGGCTCAGTGACTCTTGCTGTGGTTGATCCAGGCGTTGGAAGTGATCGTTTTGGGCTTGCTGCTTTCTGGCGCGGAAGGTTTATTGTGGTACCGGATAACGGATTGCTCAGCTTGCTTCCAGGCCCGGTCAAGGTGTGGAAACTGCCTCCTGCTGATCCAGGTTCGTCACATACATTTCACGGCAGGGATGTTTTTGCTGTTTGTGCTGCAAAGCTTGCAGTTGATCCGGGGTGGACCTCGTATCTTGAATCCCTTGATAATTATGTTTTACTTCAAAAATCAACATTCGCTGTGAATAGTGACGAATTGTCTGTGGTTGTTCTTCATGTGGACAATTTCGGCAATTGCATTCTTGGTGTTACAGAAGAGGATCTGAAACTGGTAACTCCGTTGCATCTTCTTTCGGGAGTGGAGGAGATCCCATTGATCAAGGTGGAATCATACTTCCAGTCACCGGCGGATGATGTTGTTCTTCTGCTCACAGGAAGTCATGGGTTCTGCGAACTTGCAGTTAACCTTGGGTCTGCAGCAGAGAAACTTCATCTAAAACCCGGACATTACATTACTCTCAAAATCAAACGGAGCGATTCTTAATGAAGCATATAGGTTTTCTTCTTCACTTCTATCAGCCACCATCTCAGGATCCCGATATAGTTAAAAGAATAAACCGGGAGTGTTACAGACCTCTTTTTCAGCTGCTGCTGGATACAGGCGTGGAAGTTACTGTGAATATGAATTATTCTCTTACAGAACAGCTGTCCATCTGCGCTCCTGAAACTCTTAAGCTTGTTTCGCAGTTAAAAAGTTGCTCTTTTTCTTCCAGCGGAGCCTACCACCCGATCATGCCGCTGATACCCCGCCGTGAGGTGAAAAGACAGATAGAATTGAATGACAGAGGAAACCTGGAACTGCTGGGGAAGGTCTATGCCCCCCGGGGTGTATTCCCTCCGGAGATGGCTTTGAACATGGATACGGTAAGGACTATGAGTTCCCTGGGATTCAAATGGACCATCACAGATGATGTTCCATGGGTTCATTTCAATTCGGAGGTTCCGGCCCGCTGGATACCTGCTGTGGATAATACAGCAGTTTTTCTTAGAAGCAATTTCTGGTCAAATCTGATCTCTTTTCACGGAGAAAGTGGTTCTGACATGGTGAACAGGATGGTTGAGGGTCTTCATTCCTGGTCGGGAGAAGATGATTCATATGTGATCCTTGCAATGGACGGGGAAACTTTTGGTCATCACAGAGACGGGGCAATTGACTCGTTCCTGAAACCGTTCTTCAAGGAGATTCTTAAGAAGAACAGAATCAGGATTTCTTCACTGGATAGAATTCTTACAGAATTTCCTTTGAAAGAGAGTTCCATACCAGCGGGCAGCTGGTCGACAACTGCTGGAGATCTTGATGCAGGCGAACCATTTCCGCTTTGGAATAATACCTCTAATAAAGATCATACCGCTTACTGGAAGCTTCTGAATTTTGTTTTAGCGGAATGCCGGAGATCAGAGACTGAAGGGGTTGCAGATTCAGTTGATAAGATGTTATACTCGTGCCCTATGTGGTGGGCCTCACCGGGCCGTGAATCTTATTCACAGGTTCGAAGGGGTATTTTATTGATAATTGAAGCCGCCCTTAAAGGGCTTGCGGAAAGGGCACTCCTTGACCGGGTCATGGAGTTGGCCGGGCAGATACCGGCCATGGCGCGAAAGGATAGATAATGGCTAAGAAAGAAAGAACATTTGCAGCTAAACTTGCTCATGAGAGTCGTACATCGCACAAGGAAATGTGTACGGTTTGCGGCAAGGAAAAAGTTCCCGTTGTATACATTGCTGCCAGAACAGGGCTGAAGAACACCTGGCGTCCACAGCGCAGAAGAGTAAAAGTCTGTGACTGCAACAGAAAAGAAATCTACGGTTAAATACCCAGGCAGGCATATTCAGGGGGTTCTGTTTCTTACTGCCGGTTACGGCACAAGGGCAGAACCTCTTTCTTTTTGTCGCCCCAAGGCTTTGCTGCCGTGGAGAGATACAACTCTTCTTGGCGATCTGATAGATCGATTTGCGGTTGTTGCTCCAGAGACCATAGCTTTCAATGCATCAAGGTGTCCGGAATTAATTCTGCAGGAAGGGCGTCGACACTGGGATGGCAGAACTCAGATGCTTTTCGAAGAAAGACCCCTTGGTCTTCCCGGTACTCTTTCCAGGAACAGAGAACTGTTCGCAGGTCACTGGATAGTTACGAATACGGATATGGTTCTGGATGTGCCTATTGAAGAAATGGT
>JAOZLN010000125.1:1469-7286 GCA_029934845.1 Candidatus Sabulitectum sp. | reverse complement strand
AGTGGAAAAGTCCTGGCAATAATTCTTTCAGTTGCCCTTGCACTGGCAGTTGGATACAGGTTCATCAACAGATCGACAGTCTCCGAGGTGAGTCGTACTTTCCCCACGCTCGGTACATTTGCAACAGTTATTATTTCTACGGAATCACAGAATTCACAGATTTTTCTTGATAAAGCCGATTCGCTTCTTTCATACCTGGATAACCAACTGGGCAGATTCAGCGAATACGGACAGCTTAACGATCTTAACAGCTTTTTGTGTATTCCTTCCGGCACAGAACTGGCCGAACTGATGCAACTGTCAGATGTTCTGGTATTGGCCACAGGAAACAGTTTTGATCCATCTCTGGGGGCTCTTTCTGTTGTATGGGGTTTTCCCGAGGCTTCAGAAGTGCCGGATTCCAGTACCGTAATGCGTGCTCTTTCATATACTGGCTGGAATGAAAGGGTTTTCTTTGGTGAAGACTCTATCTTTATTGAGCAGAACACTGTAATGGATTTTGGAGCAATTGCAAAAGGATACGCAGTTGATCGAGTTTTTGAGCTTTTAATGGAACTGGGCGTTACGGAGTGTCTTGTTGAAGTTGGTGGAGAGATCAGATGCGGTAGTTCCACTGGAAGAATATGGAACATTGGAGTCCGTCATCCACGGGAAGACACCCTTGCTGGTATTTTTGAGCTAAGAACCGGAGCTGTTGCCACAAGCGGTGATTACGAGTGCTATTTTTATGAAGACGGAATCAGGTACAGCCACCTTCTTGATTCTGAAACCGGTTATCCTTCCGGTAACGCTGCCAGTGCAACTGTTGTGGCTGATGACTGTGCGACTGCTGATGCCATGGCTACAGCCGCTGCAGTGGCCGGGCCGGTGAAAGCCGGGATGTTTGCTGAAGAAATCTATACTGGTATGCTTATCATTACCGCAGATGAGAATGACAATTGTGAATCATTTCAGTTCGGAGAATTACCCTGGATCGATCACTAGAAAAACAATGCAATATTTGTCCCCACAGATGCGTTTTTACTGAAAAGCATCCTGTGGGAAGATGCAGGGTTCGGGGGCTGACGAACCCGGGCTATGGCATGTGTGTTGGTCTTGCAGTGGATCCCATAGAAAAGAAACCCATATATGATTTCCGCAGGGGATCAAAAGTTCTTTCCACAGGCCCCAACGGCTGCAATCTAACTTGTCTTTACTGTCAGAACTGGCATATAAGCCAGCAGGAATCCACATATGTACAGTATCTGGATCCGGCAGAACTTGCGCTACTGGCCATGGAAAGAAGTGACGGGCTTGCTTTTACCTACACGGAACCCACCATCTGGTACGAGTATATTATGGATACAGCCCCGCTTGTAAAAGCAAAAGACGGCTTTGTTGTTATGGTTTCAAACGGTTATGTGAACAGAGAGCCGCTGAAGGATCTAATAGGTGTTACTGATGCCTGGAACATAGACCTTAAAGGCTGGAGCAATGATTTCTACAGGAAGGTCTGCGGCGGAGACCTTGAAACAGTAAAAAATTCCATAAAGATGGTTGCTGAAAGCAACTGTCATCTTGAGCTTACCTGGTTGCTGATTCCAGGCCACAACGATGATCCGAAGTTGATAAACGATGCTGCATTGTGGATAAAGGAAACAACAGGCGAAAACACAACACTGCATGTCTCCCGGTATTTTCCAAGATACAGAATGACTATTCCCGCCACCCCGATCCCCCTGCTGGAGAAAACGGTTGAACTGTTCAGGAAACAGCTGAGGAATGTTTATGCAGGCAATGTTTAAGCCCCTGGACGGCATTCTTCTTATAGCCATTCTTGCTACTGCATTCTTCTGGAGCAGGTGCAACAGAGCACAGAATACTGAACCCGAACGCCTCCGTATCGTAACCTCGGATACCGATGATACTCTGAGCTTGTTCAGAGATACAATGGTTATCATAGATCAGCTTACTATTGAGATCAGGAACAGAACTGCTGCAATAACACAATCCGACTGTTATACTCAGCAGTGTGTTCATACAGGTTTCATTTCCACACCAGGCCAGATGTCGGCCTGCATGCCGAACGGAGTCTGGATCGAGATCCTCGGTTCAGAGAAAACAACAGATGTGATAAGCTACTGATCAGAAGGTCGTCTTCAAATTACCCCAGGTTGTGGCATCCAAACTCAGGAAACCAACATTGACCCTGATGAAATAGTCGGATGTACCGGTAGGTGGAGTCCATGGTTCCCAAGTGAGGAAATCATCACTAAGAAAACTGTGTACAATCGTAGAGGGGGTACCGTCGCCCAGAGGTGATGGCCACCCGCCTGAGCTCAATTCGGTGTTTATTATGCACCAGAAGTTTGTTTCCGGTAAAAGAGCCGGATTGAAATTGACAATGGTTGGGCAATAGTGAAGAGCCTGGGTCCAGGTCTGCGAGAGCTGAATCTCTGGCCCGGTCATATCACCGTCCCATATCTCACAGAAAAAATGAGCATAGTCCCAGCACATAGTGTGGTAGAACCACAATTCCACCTGTTCCAGCCAGATGTCGGGATTATCCGGTACAAAGTCTTCTGTATTGAACCAGACCCCTCTGTAGGTTCCCGACCATGTGATCCATGCAGCGGTACCGTCATCGTAACTGAGCCAGTTTCTTTCTGTTCGGTGAACAGGAATTTGATCTGCGGCTGTTTGCCCTCCATGGGTTATTAAGCAGAGTGCAACAACAATGATCAGAGAAAGTCTCACAGGCTAACCGCCTCAAGGCAGAATAATATGTAATAAATAGCATCCATAAATCTAATAATCCATCTGCTCATTTCTGTCAAGGCGTTTGTCCCATTCACCATTGGTAAAGTAAAAGCAATTGAGCATATTTGATAAACAAATTATTACTCGATCGAGAAGGATTGAAAATGGCACAGGTCAGAAACAGTGAGGAACTCAGAGTTCGTCTTCAGCAGGCATCCGGGGAAGATGTTCTAGCATTCGGATGGGGTAATCTGGGCATGAAGAATGTATTTGCGGCACTGACCCCATCTGCTCTGTTTCTGGAGTTCATCTCTTTCACTGGAAACACAAAGGATATTCAGAGAATTCCTCTGGAGGAAGTCGATTTTATCTATGCTCTTGCAGGTGATGCTTCAACTCCGAAACTGATGAAGCTGAACCTGGAGTCAAGAATTACAGATTCCATGACAGGTACTCTGATTTACAGAAAAAAACAGGGGAAGATAACCCATATTCTTTTCAGGAAAATGCCTAATCACGATTCCAACAATAAGGCTCCGTTCAGAATAACAGAAAAGCTGACAGCCAGGAAACCGGAGCTTGTCCGCATGCCTGACCTGAAAACAATCAGGGAGCCTCAGTTCAAAGGAGGCTGTCTGCGGCGTTTTGCCATTATCACAATTGCTATAGCGGTTGTTCTTACTGTGATCTTTGCCCTCACAATGGAACAGGGCTGGGGGGTTGCGTCTATTGTGGGACTTTCCACGGGTGTGCTTTTAGGTGGGATCTTTGCTCCAATGATCCCGATTTTCAAGAGGATGCTTACCGGCCAGGGTTAGCAAGATTCCAACGGGGGTGCTGATATGAAAGTTCTTGTAACGATTCTGTTCCTGCTGTTTCTTTCTGCTGCTGGTGCCAATGGTTCTAATGGCGGTGTAACTCACAGACTTGGTGTTTCCGGCGGTTTCCCTCAGATGGCTGCCCTGACCTATCAGGTAACAACTTCAAGAATTGTTTCAATGGAGGGATGTATAGGTTCCATTCCGTATTACTACAATACCGCTGGTTTCCGAATGATCATCGGCGGCACATCAAACGGATTTAAGCCACGGGGCTTTATGGGAATTGCCTTGGTTGATGATGTTTATTCCGGGAATTCTGATGCTTCAACCTGCTATCTGTGGACAGGTGCAGGCCTCGGATATGCATTTGATAATTTCAGGTTGTTTCTGGATCTGGGATACATCGGCCCCGGGGAGAGAGACAAGGGACTGGGCTACTCTACAGGAGTTGCACTGAATGGCGGTTTTCTCTTTGATCTTTGAGTTTGAAATAATTCTGCATGTATTGGAATTTTGCGCTACGGCAATCATTAAGACCTCTGGAGGAGCTGTATTATGAGATCAGGAATGTTTCTCTTCACTATTGTGATGTTTTGCTTTGCAGCAGCGGCCGCAGAAATTGATTCTCTTCCAACTGTTGTTGTGGTTACAACAGGGGGAACAATCGCCGAGAAGGTTGATCCTGCCACCGGCGGTGCTGTGCCTGCTGTGTCAGGAAGTGATCTGCTGGCAGCAGTACCCGGGCTGGAAGAGATCGCACATGTTGAGGTGGTTGAATTCCTAAACATTGACAGCTCGCATATGACACCGGAGATATGGAGAAACCTCAGTGCAAAAGTTCAAGAGATTCTGGATAGAACTGATGTTCGCGGAGTAGTTGTTACCCACGGTACAGATACAATGGCAGAAGGAGCGTTCTTTCTGGAAACAACACTGGAAAGTGAGAAACCGGTAGCTTTTACCGGTTCAATGCGAAACGGTTCTGACCTGAGCCCTGACGGCTCTGCCAACCTGTATAATGCAGTGCTTCTTGTCTGTTCACCGGAAGCTGATGGATGGGGTGTAACCGTTGTTCTTAATCAGTACATCAACTCGGCCAGGCATGTTATGAAAGACAATACAACAAATGTTCAAACCTTTGATTCTGGAGATTTCGGATACCTCGGTTACATTACAGGAAAACATGTGCTGGTTTACAATACAGTTCTTGAGCGCACACGGATCCCATTACCGGACAGTCTTCCCAAGGTACCTCTTTTCTATACCTTTGCCGGTGATGATGGCAGTTACATCAGGTTTGCAGTAGACAACGGAGCTTCGGGCATTGTGGTTGCAGGTGTTGGAGCAGGAAACGTGAACGCCAGCGTATTTCATGCAATAGAGTATTCCCTGGAAAACAGTATCCCGGTGGTGATATGCAGCAGGGCTCGTCATGGTGAACCAGAAGCGTTGTATGGAGATCAGGGGGGAGGCAGTTCTCTTGTGGAGGCAGGTGCTCTATTAGCAGGCGACTTGAGCCCTTTCAAAGCAAGACTTCTTCTTATGATCGCACTGGCTCAACCTGATATGGGTTTCGATGAGTTGAGATTACTTTTTGATGCAAATTCAGATTAGAGAATCTGATATTCATTATTTAGCGTACTTTACTTCACTGTGGGTAGTGGAAGAAGGTATTTTTCTGGATTTTCTGAAGGGCTTGAAAGATCTGGTGACTACTCGAGTAAATTCAGATCATTAAAGGCAATAATTATCTTCGTCGTTGCTATTGGTGTAGCGGGCATTGGCGGAATCCTCATGGGGAATTCGGCTGCGCCAACAGAATGATTTACTGTGAAGCTCTTATTCGCTGGAACATAAAGGTTACCGAAGCTTCAGATGGAACAACAGCACTTGTCATGCTGAAGCGGCACAAGGAAACGGGCAACCAGTTTGATCTGGTTTGGACGGTCTTATGTACAGTATGAACGGATTGGAGGTGGTGTCAAAATACATCAGTGAAGGTGGAGCAACACTGTCTTCTATAATGATGTTGACTTCAACCATGCCCCAGGGTTACAATGAGGAATGCAGAAGTATTGGAGTGCAGAATTGTCTTCTTAAACCGATCAGGAAAGATGATCTGTACAGAGCCGTTGTCGAAGCTATGTCGGGTAAAAGTCCGAACAAGCATCAGGAAAGGGCACCGTTATCTAAATTGGAAAAAATCGAAGAGGTCAGGTCAGTCAGAATACTTGCTGCAGATGATTCCAGCGACAAG
>JAOZLN010000125.1:0-1459 GCA_029934845.1 Candidatus Sabulitectum sp. | reverse complement strand
CTATCTTACAATAGTAGAAAACGGTCAGGAAGCATTGGATGCCTTCAAAGAGGAGAAATACGATATAGTTCTGATGGACATGCAGATGCCTGTGATGGATGGTTTTGCGGCAACGCGCCTTATAAGAGCATGGGAAGCGGAAAACAATCACCCGGCAACCCCAGTTATTGCTCTAACAGCCTATGCTCTTCCAGAAGAGATCAAGCACTGTACAGATGCCGGGTGCGACAGCCACATATCGAAACCTGTAAGAAAGAAGAAACTAATCCAGGCTATTGAAGACTTTACGGGATAGCACAGGGGCGATGTAAAATATCTCTGAGCTTCACAACTGGTAGGAGTATATCCGAGAATGGGCATTGAGTAGTAGCGCCTCACAGACGAGATAGAAAGCATGCTGTTATTCCTTTGAAGTTTGTCTTTTCAAAGTGGAAGAATCCAAGTATACGCATGTATACAATTACCGCACTAAAAAAAAGAACCATTAAGTTCCAGTGTAACAAATGAGGCAATTACACAGGACTTTCAGAAAAGTGAACATGCGGAAATGACGGAGAATAGTAATCATGACAGCTGTAAAATGCAAATCTGCTTGACAAGTATTTGAAACAGGTTAATATGTAATACAATTCAAAATTAACAGAGGGTGACCTCCGGATGGAAAGGGAGAATAATGAGAAAGACTATTTCAAAGAAAACTGCAGAGCGGGTGGTGAACGATGGTGCGAAAAGGGTAACAGAAGAGGATGTATACAAAGTTGTCAACCGGGCGGACGACATTCAAAGAAAAATCTCTCCGCAGGGACCTCTGGGAAGATTTATCAATGATGTAAAACTGATGATCTCTCTTGTGAAAGACTACTGGAACAAGAATTACAGAGAGGTTCCTTGGTGGACAGTTGCTGCAGTTGTTGCAGCTCTTCTTTACGTACTCAGCCCTGTTGATCTTATCCCTGACTTTATTCCATTCTTCGGTCTTCTCGATGATGCAGCAGTGGTATCCGCCTGTCTTTTTCTTGTGGAGCAGGATCTAAGCAGATACAAGATCTGGAAAGATTCGAAAGCTGAATCTGAGCCGGAAGAAAACAATGACAAACAGTAAGGAAGAAATATTGCCATGTACGAGAGTTTTCTGGAAGATGATCTGCCGGATGAAGTAAGAGATGTATCTGAGCATTTGAAAGCAGGATCCGAGAATCACCAGCGAGCTTTTGAAAACGGTGTGAGTTGTTGCAAGTAATCGGATCCCTGTATAGAAAGTGCTGTTACCACATTACTGTTCAGGGTCTCTGTTAAAGAACTCGCTTATCCACTGAAAATGGCATCCGGCATTTGAAGCAGCATTCTTGTCATCTTCTCTGTCGCCGACGAACAGAACAGTTGAAGGGTCAACAGCGTAGAGATCAATCAGATTGTCAAGCATTCCGGGGGCAGGTTTTCTGCAGCTGCAGCCACTGTA